>CAZNMV010000396.1:0-3196 GCA_964573835.1 uncultured Aestuariivita sp.
GCCCGGGCCGCGGGCGCGCGAATTGCTGGACATGGTGCGGATTCCCGATGCGGCCCATCAACTTGCCGCCTATCCGCATCAGCTTTCGGGGGGGATGCGGCAGAGGGTGATGATCGCTATCGCGCTGGCGTGCCGACCGAAGGTTCTGATTGCGGACGAACCGACGACAGCCCTGGACGTTACGGTGCAATTGCAGGTGCTCAGCCTGATCCGCGACCTCTGCGACAGGCTGAACATGGGGGTTCTGTTCATTACGCACGATCTTGGAGTGATGGCACAACTGGCAGATCGGGTCGCGGTCATGTACGCAGGCAAGCTGGTCGAAACCGCCGATGTGAACCCGTTGTTCCGCGCACCCATGCATCCCTACACGAACGGGCTGATGGGATGCCTGCCGGACCCCACTTCGAACGAGACGGAATTGGTCACGATCCCCGGCTCCGCTCCACGCCCCGGCAGCATTCCTGACGGGTGCCCGTTCGCCCCGCGATGCGCGCGTGCCACCGAGATCTGCCGGTCCGGAGCGGTGCAGTTGGTTCAGGGCGCCGATGGACAGCAGGCCGTCTGTCATTTCCCGCTGAACTCGAAGGCAAGCATATGAGCGGCGATACGATTCTTGAAATCAGTAACCTGCGAAAGACCTTCCGTTTCAGGCGCAGCGGGAAAAAGCACGAGGTGCATGCGGTGAACGGTATCTCGCTATCGGTTCGGCGGGGCGAGACACTTGGCATTGTCGGGGAGTCGGGCTGTGGCAAGTCCACCCTGGCGCGCGTGCTTCTGGGGCTGAGCGCGTCGGATTGCGGGCATGTTACGTTGAACGGCGAGGATTTGCTGTCCCGTGATCGTCGCCACATGGCAGAAACGCGGCTGAAAGTCCGAATGGTCTTTCAGGATCCTTACGCGTCGCTCAATCCCCGTCGCTCGGTCGGAGACTCGGTCGCGGAAACGGGTGACATTCATCGTATCTTCCGCAACCGCGCCGAACGGGCGAAACGGGTCGGAGAGGCGCTGGACCAGGTCGGACTTGGCGCGGGGTTCGCCAGCAGCTATCCGCACGAATTGTCAGGCGGCCAGCGTCAGCGGGTAGGGATCGCGCGCGCAATTCTGCCGGAACCGGAACTGGTCATCGCGGACGAACCCGTTTCGGCCCTCGATGTCTCGATACAGGCGCAGGTTCTGAACCTTCTGGCGGAACTCAAGGCGCGGCTTGGCCTTACCCTGATGTTCATCAGCCACGATCTTGGAGTGGTCGCCAAGATTTCCGACCGCGTCGTCGTGCTGTACATGGGCGAGGTGGCCGAGATCGGTCCGGCGGGCGCCTTGTTCACCGATCCGCGCCATCCCTATACCGAACTGCTTCTTTCGGCGATCCCGCGCCCCGACCCCACGCATCGCATCACCGGTGCGGTCGAAGTCAGCGAAACGCCAGGTCGCCTCGAGAGATGGAATGGCTGTCCTTTCCGCAAGCGGTGTCCCCGCGCGACGGAGATCTGCGAAGCTAAGGCCGCGAACCTGCGCGAGGTTGAACCAGATCGTTTCGTTGCGTGTCATCATGTCTGAAGGAACTCTCGTGACCGCGCCGCAAGCCCCAGACTGGGTTGCCGTCGATTGGGGCACGACCCATTTGCGCGCCTGGCCGATGCTTGGCGATATGCCGCTTGGGCCTAGGCGCGAAAGCGATAATGGCATGGGCCGTCTCACACGCGATGGCTTCGCCCCGGCGCTCGATGAGCTGCTTGACGACGTGCCGGGCGAGGGGCCGCTGCCGGTGATCGCGTGCGGCATGGTCGGGGCGCGGCAAGGATGGGTCGAAGTGCCGTACCACCCGGTGCCATCAACCCCACCCGGAGCCGCTGAGGCAGTGCGCTTCACCTCCGGGCGTTTTGACATGCGCATCCTTCCAGGGCTCAGCCAGTCAAGCCCCGCCGACGTGATGCGCGGCGAGGAAACTCAGATTGCAGGCTTCCTTGCGGGCAACCCGGATTTCGTCGGCACGCTTTGCCTGCCCGGCACTCATAATAAATGGGTGGACATCTCGGGCGGCGTAGTGCGCAGCTTTTGTACCTTCATGACCGGTGAGCTTTTCGAACTGATCGGCACGCAATCGGTGCTGCGCCATTCCGTTAGAGCAGGGGGATGGGACGAGGCTGCCTTCGATGCGGCGCTTGACGAGGCGGCAGCGCGGCCCGAGGCGCTGGCGGCAGGGCTCTTTGCATTACGCGCTGAGGGACTTCTCGCAAATCTTGCCCCTGGTACTGCGCGGGCTCGGCTTTCGGGCCTCTTGATCGGCGCCGAACTGGCTGCGGCAAAGTCCAATTGGCAGCATCGCCCAGTCACTGTGCTCGGCGACGGCGAGGTGGCAGCCTCATACAAGTTGGCCCTTGATCGGCTCGGTTGCGCTGCGCAGGTAATGAGCGGTGAAGGCGTGGTGCGTGCCGGCCTAACAGTGGCCTGGACGAAGCTGGGGGAAAGCTGATTTGCAACGCGAAATCATCGCCATCCTACGGGGAGTCAATCCTGGCGAATGCCTCGCTATCACAGACGCTCTAATTGACGCGGGGATTACCCAAATCGAGGTGCCTCTTAATTCGCCCGACCCCTTCAACAGCATCGCCCGGATGGTCGCCCATGCAGGCGACCGAGCACTGATAGGCGCTGGCACGGTGCTGGACACCGGCGAGGTGACGCGGTTGGCCGAGATCGGCGCAGGGATGGTTATCTCGCCAGACACCAACCCGGCAGTGATTACTGCCACAAAGGCGGCTGGGATGCGGTCATACCCAGGCGTGTTCACGGCCACAGAGGCCTTCGCCGCCTTACGCGCCGGGGCGGACGGGCTGAAGTTCTACCCCGCCTTCAAGCTCGGTCCTGATGGCTTTTCGGCACTGGCAGCGGTCCTACCCCGCGGCACAGGCTGCTATGCGGTCGGTGGCATCAATCCGTCCGACTTTGCCGTCTGGCGTGGCGTTGGCATTACTGGCTTCGGCCTCGGCACGATCCTTTATCGCCCCGGTTCAAGTGCCAACGAAATCGCCGCAGCGGCGCGCCGTGCCGTCGCCGCCTGGGATGCCATAACCCGTTGATTTTATTCGGTCATGATGAACTACTCCGGGTTTGTCGGAGACCATCAACTTAAGTAGTCCGCCCTGAACATCATGCAGCGAGCCCCTTCAGGCCGCAATCAGATCGTTCAGCG
>CAZNMV010000397.1:0-517 GCA_964573835.1 uncultured Aestuariivita sp.
GACAAGCCGGGGGTCCTGCACCGGATCAGGGGTACTGCTGGAACTGGCGCTGGGCGGCAACGCGCCGGCGGCCCTCGTGTTCCGTGAGCACGAGGACATCCTGACCCTGGGCGCATTGATCGCGGGGCGGATGTTCGACCGGCCGTTGCCGGTCCTGCGGCTGGGACCGGCGGAATACGCCCGGCTCGAGGGCGCGCAGACTGCGCGGATCGAAGGTGACACGCTGGCCGCCGACGGCGGGACCCTGCCGCGTGATCCGCTGGTCTGGGCCGCTTTCGTCTTTTCAGGTTCGCTGAACACGGCGCTGCCTTTCGCGCTGATCACCTGGGGGCAGACGCATATCCCCTCGGGGCTGGCGTCGATCCTGAACTGTTCCACCGCCGTCTTCGGTGTGCTGGTCGCCGCATTGGTTTTTGCCGACGAACGCCTGACCCGGCGCAAACTGGCGGGCATCGGGCTGGGATTTGCGGGGGCTGTCACGGTGATCGGCCCCGATGCGGTGCGCGGGCTGGACCTG
>CAZNMV010000397.1:527-3194 GCA_964573835.1 uncultured Aestuariivita sp.
GGATCGAAGGTGACACGCTGGCCGCCGACGGCTGGACCCTGCCGCTTGATCCGCTGGCGCGCGATACGCTCGAGCTGACCGCTGCGGACCGCGCGATGCTCGACGGCGAGGACGGTGCGGCGGTGCAGCTGGCGATGGAGGTGATCGTCGCGATGGCCGCGGGGCAGGGGGCAGAAAGCCTCACGGACGTGTCTCGCGCGCATATCGACGGTTGCATCTATGCCAGCCCCGCCAACCTGACCTTCGCCCGCGCGATGGCAGACATGGGCGCGCGCGTGCGCGTGCCGACAACCACAAACGCGATTTCCGTCGACCACGCGCAGTGGCGCGCGCAGGGCGTGCCGCCGGTCTTCGGCAATCCCGCGCAGCGCCTCGCCGATGCCTATGTCGAGATGGGCGCGCGGCCGAGTTTCACCTGCGCGCCCTATCTGCTCGACGACGCGCCGGCCGAAGGCGAGGCGATCGGCTGGTCCGAATCCAATGCCGTGATCTTCGCCAATTCGGTGCTGGGAGCCCGGACGGTGAAACATCCGGATTTCCTCGACCTCTTTATCGCATTGACCGGTCGTGCGCCGTTGTCGGGGGTTTATCGCGACGCCGATCGCGCAGCGCGCCGGGTGATCGTGATCGATGCGCCTGACGAGGCCGGCGATGCGCTCTGGCCGCTTCTGGGCTGGTGCGTGGGCAAGATGGCACCGGACAGGATCCCGCTTCTGACCGGACTGGAGCGGACCGCGCCCACGACCGACGATCTCAAGGCGCTCTGCGCGGCCTTCGGCACCACGTCGGCAGCACCGATGCTGCATGTCGCGGGCATCACGCCCGAAGGGCACCTCCCGCCCGCGCAGGACGCCGATACCGTCCATCTCGGCAAGGCCGAGCTGGCCGCGGCGTGGCGTCAGTTCAACACCGGCTCCCGCGACGTTGATCTGATCGCCATCGGCAGCCCGCATGCATCGCTTGCCGAATGCCGCAAGCTGGCGGCATTGCTCGACGGAAAGCGCGTCGGAACGGCCACCATCGTGACGCTGGGCCGCGACGTGCTCGGCGCGGCCCGGAGCGAGGGCGTCGTCGCACGGCTCGAGGGCGCGGGTGTGCAGGTCATCCCCGACATCTGCTGGTGCTCGATCTCCGAGCCGGTCTTTCCGCCATCAACCGAGGTCCTGATGACCAATTCGGGCAAGTATGCCCATTATGCGCCGGGCCTTTCGGGCCGCGCGGTGCGGTTCGGCGGCCTTGCCGATTGCGCTGAAGCGGCGGTGAGCGGACAGGCGCGGGACAGCTTGCCTGCATGGCTGGTGTAAGGGGTCGGCATGGTCGCCGAACATCGATCGACAATCCGTCTTTCCGAGGCGACAGCCCCGGATCGCGCATGATCCGCCCCGGGGGGCAACCGCGATCCCCCCTCTATCGGGCCGGCGCGTGCAGTTCGGTTCACGAGAAAGGACAAACTTGATGCGCAGCTCCCGGATCATCCACGTCATATCCGCCCATGCCGAAGGCGAGGTCGGCGACGTCATCGTCGGCGGCGTCCGCCCCCCGCCCGGCGACACGATCTGGGACCAGAGCCGCTGGATCGCCCGTGATGAGACGCTGCGCAACTTCGTCCTCAATGAACCGCGCGGCGGTGTGTTCCGGCATGTGAACCTGCTCGTTCCGCCGAAATGCCCCGAGGCCGACGCAGCCTTCATCATCATGGAACCGGCCGACACGCCGCCGATGTCCGGGTCCAACTCGATCTGCGTGGCGACCGTGCTGCTGGATGCCGGGATCGTTCCGATGACCGAGCCGGTGACCGAGATGCTGCTCGAGGCGCCGGGCGGGCTGGTGAAGGTGCGCGCCGAATGCAGGAACGGCAAGGCGGAACGCATTTTCGTCCAGAACCTGCCGAGCTTTGCCGCGCAGTTGGGGGTCCCGCTCGAGGTCGAGGGGATCGGCACGCTCATGGTCGACACGGCCTATGGCGGCGACAGTTTCGTGATCGTCGATGCCGCGGCGATGGGTCTGTCGCTGACCGGCGACGAGGCGCACGAGATCGCCCGCACCGGCGTGCGCATCACCGCCGCGGCGAACGAGGCGCTGGGCTTCCATCACCCGACCAATCCCGACTGGACGCATATTTCCTTCTGCCTCTTCGCGGGCGCGGTGACGCGGCAGGGCCACGACCTGCGCGCCGGGGCCGCTGTGGCGATCCGCCCGGGAAAGGTGGACCGTTCGCCGACCGGCACGGCGCTGTGCGCACGCATGGCGGTGCTGGCCGCGAAAGGGGAGATGACCCGCGACGACCGGCTGACCACCGTGTCGGTGATCGGCTCGGAATTCACCGGCCGCATCGTCGGCGAGACCGAGGTGGGCGGTCGGCCGGCGATTCATCCCGAACTATCGGGGCGTGGCTGGATCACCGGTGTGCATCAACACATGCTCGATCCGGACGACCCCTGGCCGCAGGGCTACCGCCTGTCGGACACCTGGGGTGCGCGGTAGGAAGATGTCCTGCCTGCCGGATGTATCCGAGGCCCGGTGAGAACGTTCCTGTCGAGGCGGGAAGATCAGACGGTTGATCAGGCCGCGGGGCCCGCCCGCGCGTCACGCGCCGTGATGCAAGGAATTGTGTGGCTGGGGAGACAGGATTCGAACCTGTAACCTGCGGTACCAAAAACCGTTGCG
>CAZNMV010000398.1:0-3161 GCA_964573835.1 uncultured Aestuariivita sp.
TTCGCGCTGGCGATCCCGCTTCTGGCCTATGCGATCCGCCGCGCAACGCGCGCGGCCCTGTCCTTCGAGGCGCGCGGCCTGCAGCCCGGGCGCGCCCGCACCCACCTTCCACAGCCCCGGATCCGGCGCCGGGACTGGACACTTCTCGCCGTCGGCGGCGGAATGCTTGCCATGGCGCTGGCGTTCCTGCCGTCGAGCTTTGCCTGAGGTCACGCCGGAAGACGTCGGCTCACCGCACCCGACAGGTTCACGGGCGGTTCGGTGCCACGTGAGGTCGGGTGGCGAGGCTGGCAGACCATGGCGAACCAGTCTCCGCCAGGACACGAGGCCTGCCCCTTATGCCGCGCAAAGGCTGCGCCAAAGGTCACGTGGCGATTGGGCGACCGGGGTCATGATGCCGGTTGGCTCAGGGAAGTGCTGAAGGACAAAGGGATACGCCCCGGGCATCCCCGGTCGGAAACTGCGGAAGGCGTAGGCCGGATACGACAAACGCCGCAACAGGCGTACGATGATGTGGGTTCGGCTGATGAACTGGCGGCGCATGGCAACGCGTGAGAAGACGCGCAAAGGTCTTCCTGTCAGCCGGCGCTGTCGCTGCGATCGTCATCTGCTGGCCGTTGATCCCGCACCGACCGACAGGCGGCGTTACCTCGCCCCCGGTGTCAGCCTGTGCCGAAGCTGTCGCCATATTGCAGCCGCAGATCCCGTTTGAGGATCTTGCCGCTCGCATTCTTGGGCAAGGCGTCCGAGATCACCACGTGTTTCGGCGCCTTGAACCCGGCCAGCGTGTCACGGCAATAGGCCATGACGGCCTCTGCCGTCAGGGCCATCCCGGCCTTGGGCACGACGACAGCCATGACCGCCTCGATCCATTTCGGATGGGGCACGCCGAAGACCGCGACTTCCGCCACCTCGGGATGGCGGAAGATCGCTTCCTCCACCTCCCGGCTGGCGACATTCTCGCCGCCGGTCTTGATCATGTCCTTCTTGCGGTCGACCACGTAGAGATAGCCGTCGGCGTCGAAACGGCCCAGATCGCCGCTGTGGAACCAGCCCCCCCGGAACGCCTCGGCGGTCTTGGCGGGATCGTTGTAATACGCGCTGATCAGATGCGGACTGCGATGCACGATCTCGCCCACGTCGCCGACGGGAACCGGGTTGTCCTCGTCATCCACGACCCGTGTTTCGACGTGCAGCGCGGGCTGGCCTGCCGATCCCAGTTTGCGCAACTGATCCTGTGGTTTGAGGATGGTGGCCACCGGCGCCATCTCGGTCTGGCCATAGAAGTTGAACAGGCGCATGTCGGGCAGGCGGGCGGACAATTCCTCGATCACGGCGGTCGGCATGATCGACGCGCCGTAATAGCCCACCTTCAGGCTGCCGAGATCGCGTTTGTCGAAATCCGGATGACGCAGCAGGGCGATCCAGATCGTGGGCGGGCAGAACAGCTTCGTCACGCCATGCGCCTCGACCGCGGCAAGCATTTCGGCCGGATCGGCCTTGTCATGCAGGATCGAGGTCACACCGAGATAGAGATCGGGGCTGAGGAAGCAATCCAGCTGCGCGCAGTGAAACAGGGGCAGGCAATGCAGCGATACGGCATCGGCGGTCATCTCTCCGTCGACGATGCAGCTGACATATTGCGCGTAAAGCGCGGCCGATGACAGAAGCGCGCCCTTGGGGCGGGATTCCGTGCCGCTGGTATACATCATCTGGATCGGATCATCCGGGGCGATGTCGCGCCAGACCTCGGTGTCGTCGGGATGATCCAGAAGGACGGCCACATCCTCCCATCCAGCAGGCACCGCCGCCCCGGTATGCGCAATCGCGAAACGCGGCAGGGCATGCCCCGTCTGCGCAAGTGCTGCGTCCGCCACCGGGCAAAGCGCATCCTCGGCAATCAGGGTGCATGCGCCCGAATGCGTCAGGATATAGGCCACGTCGGTCGCGTTCAGCATGAAGTTGACGGGCGTGGTGATCGCCCCCAGACGCGCCAGCGCGAAGCGCAGCACCACGAAGGCGCGGTTGTTGTGGGTGAAGAGCGCGACGCGGTCACCCTTGGCGATGCCTCGCGCGGCCAGGCCGTTTGCGGCGCGGTTCACGGCACGGTCGAGCGCGGCGAAGCTGTCTTGCCGGTCGCGGAAGACAAGGGCGGTCTTGTCCGGCATGCGCGCGGCTGACCGGCGCAGGAGATCGCCAAGCTGCTGGCTGCGTGCACGGCGGATTTGATCTGCGGTATCCATCCCTGACCCCTTCGGTCTTCCTGAGATTGTCCGGCCCTGTGCAGGCCGGACGTTCCTTTATCCAAGCATCTGCGGCAGCGTCAGCACAAGCTGGGGATAGGCGCAGAGGATGGCGACAAGGATCAGGTCCATCACGATGAACCAGAACACGCCCCTGAAGATCGCAGCCGTCTTGACCAGATCGCCGACCACGCTCTTGATGACGAAGACGTTCATCCCGATGGGCGGGGTGATCATCCCGATTTCCAGCAGCTTGGTCAGCACGATGCCGAACCACAGCAGGCTCCAGCCCGAGGCATCGACCACCGGCAGGATGATCGGCAGCGTCAGCAGCATGGCGCCGATGGGTTCGAGGAACATCCCCATGAGCAGATAGACCAGAACGATCCCGATCATCAGCATCAGCGGGTCCGACGCGATGGACAAAATGCCCGAGGACAGGAAGTCGCCCGCGCCCGACAGGGCGAGAAACCGCGTCAGCAGGCTGGCGCCGACAGCGATGATCAGCAGAGCCGCCGTGGTCATCAATGTCTCGCGTGCCGCTTGCAGGAACCGCTCCAGCGTCATCTCGCCCATGAAGATCGCCACGACGCAGGCCATGAAGGCACCGACGGCGCCGGCCTCGGTCGGGGTGAAGACCCCGCCGAACAATCCTCCGAAGATGCCGAACATGATCAGCAGGATCGGCCAGGTCGCCCGCAGGGCGATGATCTTTTCGCGCAGGGTGACGCTCTGGTCGCGTTCGGGCGCAAGGTCGGGGTTCAGCCAGACCCGGATCAGCACGACGATGATATAGCCGGCCGCCGTCAGCAGACCGGCAACGATGCCGCCCAGAAACAGCTGCGAGATCGAGACCTGTGCGATCACGCCATAGATGATCAGGATGATCGACGGCGGGATCAGCGCGCCGATCGTGCC
>CAZNMV010000399.1:0-3157 GCA_964573835.1 uncultured Aestuariivita sp.
CCGCGGGCCGAGATGAAGACCTCGATGGAGGCGCTCATCCATCACTTCAAGCTTTACACCGAAGGTTTCCACGTGCCCGAAGGCGAGGTCTATGCCGCGGTCGAGGCGCCGAAGGGCGAATTCGGCGTCTATCTCGTCGCCGACGGCACCAACCGGCCCTATCGCGCCAAGCTGCGCGCGCCGGGCTTTCTGCACCTGCAGGCGATGGATTACATTGCCAAGGGGCACCAGCTGGCGGATGTCGCGGCCATCATCGGCACGATGGACGTCGTGTTCGGAGAGATCGACAGATGATCAGGCGTCTGATCCCCGCGCTGGCTTTCGCCGTCACGGCAGGGGCCGCCTCCGCCGAATGGCTTGCCGAACAGCCCGAGGCAGACCCGGTTCACCAGGCCGTGGCACTTGTGGTTCTGGATGGCTGCGCCGTCAGCCCCGACCGCTGGACCACGGTCTATACCGATCTGGGGGGCAATCCCGATGATGCGGAATTCCACGTCCAGATGATGTTCAAACATGGCGAGCTGATCTCGGAACCTGACGGCCGCCTCAAGCTGAACGGGGTGGTCGGCTGCTGATGCGCCGGGCCGAGAAACCGTTCCTGATGCAACACCCGGCCGCGGGGGACATGTGCCGCGGCCGAACCGGAAAGACGATCTGATGCTGCGCCGCCTGCACCCTGACCAACCCGACAGTTTCGCCTTCACCCCCGCCAACCAGGCGTGGGCCGAGGCGCAGGTCAAGAAGTATCCCGAAGGCCGTCAGGCCAGCGCGATCATCCCGCTTCTGTGGCGCGCGCAGGAGCAGGAGGGCTGGCTGACCCGGCCTGCCATCGAACATGTCGCCGACATGCTGGGCATGGCCCATATCCGTGCGCTGGAAGTGGCGTCGTTCTACTTCATGTTCCAGCTGCAACCCGTTGGCAGCGTTGCGCATATTCAGGTTTGCGGCACGACGTCGTGCATGATCTGCGGGGCCGAGGACCTGATCGCCGTCTGCAAGCGCAAGATCGCGCCGCGCGCGCATGATCTGTCCGCCGACGGCAAGCTGAGCTGGGAAGAGGTCGAATGCCTCGGGTCCTGCGCGAACGCGCCGATGGCGCAGATCGGCAAGGATTACTACGAAGACCTGACCGCGGACCGCCTTGCCGAAATCCTGGACGAGCTTGCCGCAGGCAAAGTGCCGGTGCCCGGGCCGCAGAACGGCCGCTTCGCGTCGGAACCGAAGGCGGGGCTGACCAGCCTCAAGGAATTCGACAGCGGGCATACGAAATACAATGCCAGCGTCCAGCTGGCCACCGACATCGGCGACACGGTGCGGCGGATCGACGGCACCGAAGTGCCCTTGCGGGCGCCCTGGCTGGGTCAGCCCGCCAATGCCGATGCAAAGCCCGCTGCAAAGACGCCCAAGCCGGCCGCTGCCCGGCCCGCCGCGAAGAAAAAGGCAAGCGCGCCCGCACAGGCGAGCGCACAGCCCCAAGCGGTGGCCGAGGCGAAGCCCGAAACGCTGTCGGCGCCGCGCGCAGGCAAGGCGGACGATCTCAAGCTGCTCAAGGGTGTGGGGCCGAAACTCGAACAGACATTGCATGATCTGGGCTTCTACCACTTCGACCAGGTCGCGGCCTGGACCGAGGCGGAAATCGCCTGGGTCGACACGCGGCTGAAGTTCAAGGGCCGCATCCAGCGCGACGGCTGGATCGAACAGGCCCGTATCCTTGCCGGGGGCGGCGACACCGAATTCTCCAAACGTGCGAAAAAAGACGGTAAAGAAGGTTAAGGACACCGAGAAAAGGTTCGACAAGGGAGAAGGACAGAGATGAAAAGCAATTCCGGATCGTTGATCTGCGCCCTCGGGTGCTGGCTGGTTGCGGCGCTTGCCGGGGCTCTGGCACTGGCGCTTTTGATGTTGCTGGGGGGCTGGACCTTCCTGCAGGCGGCCTTTGCGGCCGCGGTGATTTTCGTCGTGGCGGGCGCGCTGATCAGCTGGCTGATCTGTTCGCCGCTTCCGGGTCCGGCAGTCGGCACCGGCGCGTCGCGCGACAGCGGCCGTCCGGCCCCGCACAAAGCGCATGCGCCCGAACCGACCGCCGCCGCCCCGGCCCCTGCTGCTGCGGCCCCAGCTGCCGCCGCCCCTACAATCGCCGTGCAGCCTTCGAAGCCGCTGGCGGGCGAGGCCGAGCTCGATGCGCGCAAGGGTGAATGGAAATACGAAGGCGATGCCAAGGCCGCCTCAGCACCTGCCGCAGCAACCGGGGAAAGCCAGCCCGAAACCCTGTCCGCGCCCCGGGGCGGTCAGGCTGACGACCTGAAGTTGCTCAAGGGCGTGGGACCCAAGCTCGAACAGACGCTGCACGATCTTGGCTTCTACCACTTCGATCAGGTCGCCAAGTGGACCGAAGCCGAGGTGGCCTGGGTCGACACGCGGCTGAAGTTCAAGGGACGCATCCAGCGCGACGGCTGGATCGAACAGGCGAAGATCCTCGCCGCGGGCGGCGAGACCGAGTTTTCGGCGCGCAACAAGAAGTGACATGCATGAGCGCCGAGCGGGACAGGGCCATCGCAGCCAAGGGTCGCCACGTTGCCGTGGTGATCGCAGGCTCGATGGTGCTCTGGCTCGGCGCTCAGGCGATTGGCGGGTATATGGGGTTGCCGGGGCGCTATGCGCTGCTGTTCGACTTCGCCGCCTTGGCCGCGCTGATCTATGCGGGCGTGAACATACTGCAACTCTGGCGGATGCGCCGGGACAGCAAGGGATAATCGGCAGATGCTGAAGGATCAGGACCGGATCTTCACCAACCTCTACGGCATGCATGACCGCACGCTGAAGGGTGCACAGGCGCGCGGCCATTGGGACGGGACGGCCGGGATCATCGCCAAGGGCCGCGACTGGATCATCTCCGAGATGAAGGCCTCGGGGCTGCGCGGGCGGGGCGGCGCGGGCTTTCCCACGGGGCTGAAGTGGTCCTTCATGCCGAAGGAAAGCGACGGGCGGCCCAGCTATCTGGTGGTCAATGCCGACGAGAGCGAGCCCGGCACCTGCAAGGACCGCGAGATCATGCGCCACGATCCGCATACGCTGATCGAAGGTTGCCTGATCGCGGCCTTCGCGATGAACGCGCATGCCTGCTATATCTACATCCGCGGCGAATACATCCGCGAGA
>CAZNMV010000400.1:0-3139 GCA_964573835.1 uncultured Aestuariivita sp.
CGATGTATGCCGGCCGTCCCTGGACGATCCGGCAATATGCGGGCTTTTCCACCGCCGAGGAATCGAACGCCTTCTATCGCCGGGGTCTCGCCGCCGGGCAGCAGGGGGTGAGCGTGGCCTTCGATCTGGCCACCCACCGCGGCTATGACAGCGACCACCCCCGCGTGGTGGGCGATGTGGGCAAGGCGGGTGTCGCCATCGACAGTGTCGAGGACATGAAGATCCTCTTCGACGGTATCCCTCTGGACAAGGTCAGCGTGTCGATGACGATGAACGGGGCGGTCATTCCGATCCTCGCCAATTTCATCGTTACCGGGGAAGAGCAGGGCGTGTCGCGCGCCGCGTTGTCGGGAACCATCCAGAACGACATCCTGAAGGAGTTCATGGTCCGCAACACCTATATCTACCCGCCCGAGCCGTCGATGCGGATCGTCGCGGACATCATCGAATACACCGCCGCCGAGATGCCGAAATTCAACTCGATCTCGATTTCCGGCTATCACATGCAGGAGGCGGGCGCGAACCTGGTGCAGGAGTTGGCCTTCACGCTGGCCGACGGGCGCGAATACGTGCGCGCCGCCATCGCGCGGGGCATGGATGTGGACGCCTTCGCCGGGCGGCTGTCCTTCTTCTTCGCCATCGGCATGAATTTCTTCATGGAAGCGTCCAAGCTGCGCGCGGCGCGGCTGTTGTGGCACCGGGTCATGTCGGAATTCGCGCCGAAGGACCCCAAGTCGATGATGCTGCGCACCCATTGCCAGACCAGCGGCGTGAGCCTTCAGGAACAGGACCCCTACAACAACGTGGTGCGCACCGCCTACGAGGCGATGTCGGCCGTGCTGGGGGGCACGCAGTCGCTGCACACCAACGCGCTGGACGAAGCCATTGCGCTGCCCACCGATTTCAGCGCGCGCATCGCGCGCAACACCCAGTTGATCCTGCAGGAAGAGACCGGCGTCACCGCCGTCGTCGACCCACTGGCGGGGTCCTATTACGTCGAGGCGCTGACGCATCAGCTGGCCGAAGATGCCTGGGCGCTCATGGAAGAGGTCGAGGCGATGGGCGGCATGACCAAGGCTGTCGCCAGCGGCATGCCCAAGCTGCGCATCGAGGAGACCGCCGCGATCCGCCAGGCGATGATCGACCGGGGCGAAGAGGTGATCGTCGGCGTCAACAAGTACCGCAAGGAGAAGGAAGACCCGATCGACATCCTCGAGATCGACAATGCGAAGGTGCGCGACGCGCAGATCGCACGGCTGAGCCGCATCCGGGAGGCCCGGGACGAGGCTGCCTGCCAGGCGGCGCTGGCCGAGGTCGCCCGGCGTGCGGGCGAGGGCGGCAATCTTCTGGAAGCGGCGGTCGCGGCCGCGCGGGCGCGGGCGAGTGTGGGAGAGATTTCGATGGCGATGGAAAAGGTATTCGGCCGGCACCGTGCGGAAGTGAAGACGTTGGCCGGGGTCTATGGCGCGGCCTATGAGGGCGACGAGGGCTTCGCCGCGATCCAGAAGGAGATCGGCGTCTTCGCCGAGGCCGAGGGGCGGCGTCCGCGCATGCTGGTCGTCAAGATGGGCCAGGACGGGCATGACCGGGGTGCCAAGGTCATCGCCACGGCCTTTGCCGATATCGGTTTCGACGTCGATGTGGGCCCGCTGTTCCAGACGCCGGACGAAGCCGCGCAGGACGCCATCGACAACGACGTGCATGTGGTGGGGATCTCGTCCCAGGCGGCGGGGCACAAGACGCTGGCACCGCAGCTGGTGCAGGCGCTGAAGGACGCGGGCGCGGGCGACATCATCGTGATCTGTGGCGGGGTGATCCCGCAGCAGGATTACGAGTACCTTTATGGCCATGGCGTGAAGGCCATCTTCGGGCCCGGCACCAATATCCCCGAGGCGGCGAAGCACATCCTGGGCCTTATCCGCGAGGCGCGGGGCTGAGACCGGGCAGGGGGGCTGTCTGCCCCCCTCGCGGGCTTGCGCCCGCTCACCCCCCGAGGATATTTCGGGCGAGAGGAAAACGGGGGGCAAGGCATGATGGAGCTCGATCACATCGCGGTGGCGGGTGAGACGCTGGAGGCGGCGACCGGGGCGGTCGAGGCGGCGCTGGGGGTGTCGCTGCAGGCGGGCGGCGAGCATGACGTGTTCTTCACGCACAACCGGTTGCTGGGGCTGGCGGACGGGCTTTACCTGGAGGCGATCGCGGTGAACCCGGATGCGCCGCGCCCCGACCGGCCGCGGTGGTTCGACCTCGACCGGTTTTCGGGGCGGCCGCGGCTGACCAACTGGATCTGCCGGACCGGGGATATCGACGGGCTGCTGGCGGCCCTGCCAGCGGGGGCGGGGGAGACGGTTGCGCTCGCGCGCGGGGATTTCCGCTGGCGCATGGCGGTGCCGGCGGATGGCATCCTGCCCTTCGACAACCGCTTTCCGGCGCTGATCCAGTGGGATTGCGCAGCCCATCCCGCCGCCCGGCTGGCGGATGCGGGCTGCGCGCTGCGGCGGCTGGTGGTCGCGCATCCGCGCGCGCGCGATCTGGCCGGGCTGCTGGCGCCGCAACTGGGCGATGCGCGCGTGGTCTTCGAGGAGGCGGACGAAAGCCACCTTCTGGCCGAGATCGACACGCCCCATGGGCTGCGGTCTCTGTCATGATCATCCGCCGTGCCGTGCCGGGGGATGCGGGCACGATCTGCGCCATCGCCAATCCGTTCGTGCATGACACGCTGGTCACCTTCACCACCGAGGAACGCAAGCCCGAGGCGGTCGCGCAGGCGCTGGAGAGCGGTGCGACGGTCTGCCTGCTGGCCGAGGAGGCGGGCGCGGCGCTGGGATTTGCCAGTTTCGCGCAGTTCCGCGCGGGCCCGGGCTATGCCGCGACGAAGGAGCATTCGATCCTCCTGACGCCGCGGGGCCGGGCGCGGGGCATCGGGCGCGCGCTGATGGCGGCGCTCGAGGACGAGGCGCGGCGGGGCGGCGTGCATGTGCTGGTGGCTGGCGTCAGCAGCGCCAATCCGGGCGGTATCGCCTTTCACCGGGCGGTGGGCTTCCGCGAGGTGGGGCGCATGCCGCAGGTGGGGCGCAAGTTCGGCCAATGGCTCGATCTTGTGTTGATGCAGAAAATCCTTTGATGCCGCACTGACACG
>CAZNMV010000401.1:0-3116 GCA_964573835.1 uncultured Aestuariivita sp.
CAGCTGCGTGGGGGCGGCGGCGCTCTCGATCCAATCGCTGGAATAGGACAGCGGGTTGGCCACGCGCGGTGCGCGCACCCCCACCGGATAGGGCGCGGGCGCCGTCAGACGCTGGGGCGGATGAAAGGGGCTGAGCTGGATCTGTGCGCTGATGCCGAATTCCGAACCATAAAGGTAATAGGCTCCGATCCGGGTACGCGGCGTCGCCTGGTACTCCACCCCGAAATTGACGCTGCTGTCGCGCTCGAACACGCTGGTCTGCCGGGTTTCCACCACATAATCATCGGTGGAATATTCCACCTTGAACCCCCAGCGGTCGTCGGGGCGGTACTCGATGCCGCCAAAGATCGAGGCCGGTCCGCGAAACCACTGATCGCTGGCCAATTGCCCGCCGGTCGAGCCGACCTGGAAACTGGGCCGGTCCACGCCAAAGGGCGCACCGAAACTGCCGGACGTGCCCATCCGGCCCCAGCCCACCCCGGCGGTCATCTTCAGCCGCCCGGGCAGGCGCGCGCCGTTCCAGCCCGGCGCGGTCAGGTTCTTGGTGGCGACGATGTATTCACTCGCGTAAATTCCGGTGCCGATGAAATCCTGCAGGCCAAGCGCCACCTCCGGGCGGATACGCCCTTCTTTCAGCAAGCGGAACCGGACATCGAATCCCCGATCGTAATAGGTCTCGAAACCGCCCAGATTCCAGTTCTGGATGCCGTTGTAACGAAACGAGGCGCTGAGCCAGGGCAAGGCCTGAAAGGTTGCCGACAACCGGCTTTGCCCCCCGAAAAACGAGTAGGCCAGGGTGAATTGCCCATCCGGCAGCATCTCTGCCGTGGGCATGTCGATCAGACCGGGTGTGCCGTAAAAGGACAGGCTGGGTGGAGGCAGGGGATCGAAACTGGGCGCACCCTCCTGAGCCTGGAGGACCGCCGCGCCCGCCGAAACGCTCAGCGCGATGCAGATGGTTGCCCTGCAAAGATGTCGTTTCACCCGGTCACCGCTTTTACCTGCCCGCCAGTCGTCTCGCCTGCTTAGAGCATGAAGCGGGGATGTGATCAACGCGTCTGCATCCCGCCCATGGGCAAGGCTCCACCGATGCGTTTCGGGGAACATGCGGGATATCCTGCCAGAGCCTTCGCCACGGTTGCCCAACGCAAGGGGGCGCTGCCCCCATCGCCTTGCGGCGATTCCCCCGGAGTATTTTTCGCAAGAGGAAGGAGACGATTTGTTAGGGTTTGTCGTGGATATTGATACATGCGGTACAGGCGGGAGCGCCGATGGCCGTGCAAGGGGAAGACATGGTCTTCCTTCGACAGGGGGTGTCACGCGCACCCCCTGTTTTCCTCTTGCCGGAAATACTCCCGCCGGAGGCGGATCCGACGCGGCGGCCCGGGATGCGCGGCGCGCGTGAGCGGGCGGTTTCAGGACGTCTTGCGCCCGGCGCTGGCCTCGGGAAAGCCTTCGACCCAGCGTTCCACCACGAGTCGCGCGGCATCCTCGTCGCTGGCTGCGAGCGCATGACGCAGTCCGCGCAGTACGGCGGCGACTTCTATTTCGGAGAGATGGTCTTCGCGCGCGCAAAAGATTTTCCGGTAGGGGGTGCCGATCAATTCACCCGACAGGGTCAGTTCTTCCTCGATCTTTTCTCCGGGGCGCAGCCCGATGATTTCGATCTCTATGTCGCCCTCGGGATTCTCCGCGTCACGGACCGTGTAACCGGCGCTTTCGATCACTTGGCGCGCCAGCTGGATGATCGGAACCGGGCGGCCCATGTCGAGCACGAAGACCTCGCCGCCCTTGGCTGCGGCGCCCGCTTTCAGCACCAGCTGGACCGCCTCGCGGATGGTCATGAAGAACCGTTTCACATTGGGGTCCGTGACCGTGACCGGCCCGCCGCGGCTGATCTGGTCCTGGAACAGCGGCACGACGGAACCGGACGATCCCAGCACGTTGCCGAAGCGGACCATGGAGAAGATCGTGTTGGCATTGCGTGTCGACAGGTCCTGCACCACCAGTTCGGCGAGCCGTTTCGACGCGCCCATCACATTGGTCGGGCGCACTGCTTTGTCCGAGGAGACGAGGATGAAGCGTTCCACCCCCAGTTCGGCCGCTTCGCGCGCCAGGGTCTGGGTGCCGAAGACGTTGTTGGCCAGGCCGGGCAGCGGATTCGCTTCCACCAGGGGGACGTGTTTATAGGCCGCCGCATGCAGCACCACCTGCACCCTGTGATCGTAGAGCACCTTCTTGACCTGACGCGGGTCGGTCACCGAGCCGAGGATCGGCACCAGCCCGATCGAGGTGCCTTCGGCCAGCTGTTCCAGTTCCTGGTGCACGGTATAGAGCGCCAGTTCGGAGAGTTCGTAGAGCACCAGCCGGGCCGGCCGACAGGCCAGCACCTGGCGGCACAGTTCCGAGCCGATGGACCCCCCCGCGCCGGAGACCAGCACCACGCGCCCCTCGTAGCAATTGCTTGCGGCGCCGAGGGAATCATCCGCCGATTCACGGCCCAGGAAACTTTGCGGCGCCACCGGCGTCAGCTTGTCGATCAGGGCTTCCTCGCCGATCAGCTGGGCGAAGGAGGGCAGCGCCTGCACCTCCAGGCGCATCTTCTGCAGGCGACGCGCGATCTGGGCCTGGCGCGGCTGGCTGAGCGAGGGCATCGCCAGCAGCACCCGGTCGATCCCGCGGTCCTGCACCAGTTCGGCGATGCGCGCAGGCGGGAATACCGGCAGGCCGAGGAGCGTCATGCCCTGCAGCGAGGAATTGTCGTCGACGAAGGCCACCGGGTCGATGCTGTCATGGGCTTTCAGCGCCTGCGCCAGTTGGGTCCCCGTCGTTCCGGCGCCGTAGATCAGCACGCGCCGACGCGGCTGCGCACGGCGATAGATCGCGTTTACCACCTGGTACAATATGGCGCGCGCGGCCACGACGAAGAGGAAATAGCTGATGCCGAACATCACATGGGTGCCGAGCGGAAGCTTTTGCGGAGCGAAGAACGACAACAGTGCCGACACCAGGATCAGCGTCCCGGCCACGATCGCGGTCAGCCCGACCGCGTGGCGCTCATAGGCGTTCAGCTGGATCGTCGGCAGGCCCAGCCACATCGACACGGCGGCGGCGAC
>CAZNMV010000402.1:0-3112 GCA_964573835.1 uncultured Aestuariivita sp.
CCAGGTTCACATCGGCCACCTTGGGGATCACGTCGCCCGCGCGGTAGACCTGCACCCAATCGCCCACGCGGATATCCTTGCCGTCGCGGATCGTCCCGCCGCGCGCGTCGCGCCCGGCGATATAGTCTTCGTTGTGCAGCGTCGCGTTCGACACGACGACACCGCCCACGGTGACGGGCGTCAGCCGCGCCACGGGGCTGAGCGCGCCGGTGCGCCCCACCTGAATGTCGATCGCGTCGAGCCGGGTCCAGGCAAGTTCGGCGGGAAACTTGTGCGCGATGGCCCAGCGCGGCGTGGTCGACCGGAACCCCAGCCGCGCCTGCAGGCCAAGGTCGTCGACCTTGTAGACCACCCCGTCGATGTCATAGCCGAGCGTCGCGCGCTGCGCCTCGATCGCGCGGTAATGTGCCAGCATCTCGTCCGGCGTGGCGCAGCGCCGGGTCAGCGGGTTGGTCGGAAAGCCAAGGGTGGCAAGGCGCGCGATGGCGGCGCTTTGCGTATCGGCAAGGGGTTCGGACAGTTCGCCCCAGGAATAGGCGAAGAACCGCAAGGGGCGTGTGCGCGTGACCGCCGGGTCAAGCTGGCGCAGCGATCCGGCGGCGGCATTGCGCGGATTGGCGAAGGTCTTCTGACCCGCCGCCTCCTGCCGCGTGTTGAGATCGGCGAAATCGGCGTGGGACATGTAGACCTCGCCCCGCACCTCGATCACGCGGGGCGCGTCGCCGTCCAGCCGCGCGGGGATATCGCCAAGGGTCAGCGCATTGGCGGTGACGTTCTCGCCCACCTCGCCGTCGCCGCGGGTGGCGGCATGGATCAGGCGGCCGTCTTCATAGCGCAGCGACAGCGACAGCCCGTCGATCTTCGGCTCGGCCGTGAAGGCGAGCGGAGCGTCAGGGGACAGGCCCAGATACTTGCGGATGCCTGCGTCGAAATCGGCGACGTCCTCGTCGGAAAAGGCGTTCGACAGCGACAGCATGCGCACCGCGTGGGTGACCTTGGCAAAACCTTCCGACGGCGCGGCACCGACCTGATCGCTGGGGCTGTCGGCGCGCCTGAGTTGGGGGAAGGCCGCTTCGATCGCGGCGTTGCGCGCCTTGAGCCGGTCATAGTCGGCATCCGATATCTCGGGCGCGTCCTCGGCGTGATAGGCGCGGTTCGCGCGCGCAATGGCGTCGGCCAGCCGGGCCAGTTCGGCGCGGGCAGCTTCCTCGCTCAGGTCCGCAACCGGAGTGTCGTTGTCCTGCACCGCGCGCCTCCCGTCCTGCCGGGGCACAATCCCCCTGCCAAGGTCTTAGGCCGGGTGCCCTGCGAGGTCCAGAGAGGGCAATGCGCCTGCGCGCCGCGGTGGGCAAGCAGAAGCGCCGCGGAGCATGGGAGAGAGGGATGGCATCGCGTACTCTGGCGCTGCACGCCATCGGGCCGGTGCGCGGCAGGGTCAGGGGAAACGGCCCCACAGGCAGGGATCTTCCCTCGCCGGGGCTTGGGTCCGGGGGCATCGTCCGACCCGCGCGTGGTCGGCGCCGCCCCCGTCACCCGCGTGGGGAAGGGTCCCGGCGCGCGCCGGAGGGGCCGCGCGCCGGGTGGTCGTCACGCGCCGACAGCCAGCTTCCGGCCCCGGCCCGCGCCGCTTTCGGGGTCTCGCAGGACATAGCCGCGCCCCCAGACTGTCTCGATATAGCTCTCGCCTCCGGTGGCCTGGCTGAGCTTCTTGCGCAGCTTGCAGATGAAGACGTCGATGATCTTGAGTTCCGGTTCGTCCATGCCACCGTAGAGGTGGTTCAGGAACATCTCCTTCGTCAGCGTCGTACCCTTGCGCAGCGACAAAAGCTCGAGCATCTGGTACTCCTTGCCCGTCAGATGCACCGTCGCGCCATCGGCCGACACCGTCTTGGCGTCCAGGTTGACTTCGATGCGCCCGGTCTGAATGACCGACTGGGAATGCCCCTTCGATCGCCGGATGATGGCGTGGATGCGCGCCACGAGTTCCTCGCGGTGAAAGGGTTTGGTCATGTAGTCATCCGCGCCGAAGCCGAAGCCGCGCAGCTTGGCATCGGTGTCGTTTTCCCCCGACAGGATCAGGATCGGCGTCTGCACCCGCGCGAGGCGCAACTGGCGCAGCACGTCATGGCCCGTCATGTCGGGCAGGTTCAGATCCAGCAGGATCAGATCGTAGTCATAGAGTTTGGCGAGATCGATGCCTTCCTCACCCAGATCGGTGCAGTAGACGTTCAGGTTCGCGTTGGTCAGCATCATCTCGATGCTTTTCGACGTCGTCGGATCGTCTTCCACAAGAAGAATGCGCATTCTGCTGTTTCCCCATCTTCAGCTTCGGCCGCGTTGGATCGAGTCGAACTTTGACGTCGAAAGGTTAACCGCACGTTACCGCTGTCGGTATTCTGCCACATACAACCTAAAGTTGTCCATATCTTTTCAGATGGGTCGCCTTCAAGGCCCCTTCCCCGTGATCGGCCACGGCCGAGACCCAGGACAGGAACTCCTCCTCCGACAGGGCGTAGCGGCTGAGCGCCTCGTCCTGCGTGATCAGCCCGTAAAGCACACCGCGCACCACCTGCGCCTTGCGCGAGGCGACCCAGCGCGTCGTGGTCGCCGGGGGCAGGTCGCCCTGCGTCATCCTGCGCCCGTCGGGCAGGTGCACGATGCGCGCACCGTCGATTTTCTTCAGATACATCGCTGTCCGCCGAAGCCGTTTGTGCCGTGTCGACAGGAACCTTTGGCGAACAGGGCTTAACGCCGCGTGAAACCGGTGCGCGATCGCGGCTTGAGACTGCATAGGATTTTCCTATATTCCGGCGGAACCTTTGCCGGACAGATCCCACCATGCCCCTCGACCGCCCCGCCCTCAATTCGCTCGGCTTCGCCAAGCCCCCCGAGCAGACGCGCGTGGTCGTGGCCATGTCGGGCGGCGTCGACAGTTCGGTCGTGGCCGCGATGCTGGCCGAGGAAGGCTATGACGTCGTGGGCGTCACGCTGCAGCTTTACGATCACGGCGCGGCGCTGGCCAAGAAGGGCGCATGCTGCGCGGGCCTCGACATTCACGACGCGCGCCGCGTGGCCGAGACGCGCGGCTTTCCGCATTACGTGCTGGATTACG
>CAZNMV010000403.1:0-3102 GCA_964573835.1 uncultured Aestuariivita sp.
GCAGGCCGTAGCTTAAATTACCCGGAAAGCTGTCCAAGAGTCGGGGAGTAGCTCAAGAATGCTATTGTGGTGAGCAGCGTCAATGAACTGCCAACTGTGCTGAAGCGATTGGCTGAGGCTGTGGATAAAGGTGAGTTTGATAAGCTGTTGGAAGAACAAGCAAGCTATACGAAACGTGTTAACACGCAGAAATACTAAGCAATATCAGACACTTACAGTGTTAGGCATTTGTTGAGCAGTGCGTATTCGGAGCGTTAAGTTGTTGAAAAAAATGTGGAAAAACGTGTCCGTTTGACTTCAAGCATTGCCATGGGCGCCTTGCCTGACCGGGAATAGCCCCGGTCCTGCCACCATTGTTCCCCTGACCGGCCACAGGATGGCCGTCTTTGTCGCGCAGATTGTTCGCCACAGGACGACAATCCGTCCGTGGCAGAGGTTTCTGAGCGATGGTGAACAAACGCCGGATCATGACCATTGGCGGCACGCTGATGTGCGCGCTGGGAATCGGGTATTTCATGCAGATGGGTGCGCCCACCGGCGCGTCGGCTGCCACTTCCGCCCCGCCGCCCGCGGCGCCGCGTATTCAGGACGGCGGCACCGCAGTCGCGCAGTCCGGCTTCACGCCCCTGACCGCCCCGGTTCTGCCGCCTGACGCGGCCGCGCCTTCTGCAATTCCTGCTGTGACCATTCCGGTCACGCCGCCGGCACTGGCCCCGGTCATGACCCCTGCGGCCGATCCCGAACCCATTGTGCCGGTCGCCTTCGATCCGGCCGCGGCCGCTGACGCGCCCGCCGCGATGGCCGATCCCGGGCCGGCCTGCGACATCACGGCGGGTGCCGAAACCGAAGCGGGTGCCATGGTGCGCGTCACGGTGACGGCGGCCTGCCTGCCCGGTGAACGCGTCGTCATCCACCATAACGGCATGATGTTCACCGAAATCACCGATGCCGAAGGCCGGGTCGAGGTCAGCGTGCCCGCACTGGCCGAAATGGCGGTCTTCATCGCCGAGTTCGGCAGCGGTGACGGTGCGGTGGCCATCACCGAGGTGTCGTCGCTGGCCTTCTATGATCGTGTCGTCCTGCAATGGGCGGAAAATGTCAGCTTCCACGTTCATGCCCGCGAATTCGGGGCCGAATACGGCGCGGACGGCCATGTCTGGGCGGGTGCCGCCCGCGACATGAGCACGGCGGCTCTTGGCGAGGGCGGTTTTCTGACCGTGCTTGGCAATGCCGGGGCCTTTGCCCCGCGTCTGGCCGAGGTCTATACCTTCCCCACCGCGACAGCCGCGCGCGAAGGCAACATCGACCTTACGGTCGAGACCGAGGTCACTGCCGCCAATTGCGGCCGCCTGATCGAGGCGCAGGCGCTCGAGATCCGGGCGGAGGGCGAACTGCGCACGCGCGATCTGTCGCTCAACATGCCGAACTGCGATGCGATCGGGGATTTTCTGGTGTTGAATAATCTGATGGATGACCTGAAGATCGCCGCCAAGTAACCGCAAGGGCGATACGGGGTTTTAATGAGTGCCTGGGGACGCGCGGCGATCATCGCCGCGCTTGCCGTTTTATCTGGGGCGACGCCAGCTCTCGCCGAGGATGTCACGCTGACTTCGCGCGACGGCGGGGTCGAGATATCCGGGACACTTCTGGGCTTTGATGGTGAATTCTACCGGTTGGACACGGTCTATGGGGAACTGACCGTCGATGCCTCGGGCGTGAATTGCGATGGGCCGGGTTGCCCCAGCCTGACCGATTTCGTGGCCGAGGTCGATTTTTCCGGATCCTCCACCATGGGCGAGGTGCTGATGCCCGCGCTGCTGGAGGGGTTCGCGCTGCGCAACGGCTATAGCGTCGCGCGGGAAGAGGTCGATGCGACGCGTTTCGTCTATCTGCTGGTCGATCCCGATACCGGCCGGAACGAAGGGCGCTTCACTTTCCGGGTGACCACGACGGATGAGGGTTTCGCCGATCTTCTCGCGGACGAGGCCGACATCGTCATGGCGCTGCGGGAAATCCGGCCCGAGGAACGCGCCCGCGCGGAAGAGGCGGGGATGGGTGACATGACGGGCGCGGCGCGCAGCCGGGTTCTGTCGCTTGATGCGATGGTGCCCATCGTGGCAACGGGCAATCCGGTAACGGCGATCTCGACCCTTCAACTGGCCGAGGTCTTTGCGGGCCGGATCGTGAACTGGTCCGACCTGGGCGGACCGGATGCGCCCATTGCTCTGCACCTGCCCGATCCGGGATCGGGGCTGGCGCAGGCGGTCGAGGACCGGCTGATGAAACCGGCGCGGCTGGAGCTGGCCGAGGGGATCATCCGCCACCCTGTCACCAGCACCCTGCCGCGGGCGGTGGCGACGGACCCTTTCGCGCTGGGCATCGCGAGTTTCGCCGAAACCGGGCGCACACGGGTGCTGGACCTGACGGGAAGCTGCGGCTTCACGGTGACGGCGTCCCGGCGCAGCGTGAAGACCGAGGATTATCCGCTGACCTCGCCCATGTTCCTGTATCTGCCGGCGCGGCGGCTGCCGAAGCTGGCGCGCGACTTTCTTGCCTATACGCGGGGGCCCGCGGCGCAGATCGTGATCCGGCGGGCGGGCTTCGTCGATCAGGCGCCCGAAGAGATCCCGATCAGCCAGCAGGGCGACCGGCTGGCCAACGCGATTGCCGTGGCGGGGCCCGAGACGACGCTGGACGAGGTGCAGCGCATGGTGGCGAGCCTGCGGCGCAAGGTGCGGCTGACGACGTCGTTCCGGTTCGAGGCTGGGTCGAGCCGTCTGGACGCGCAGTCGCGGTCGAACGTGGAGCAGCTGGCGCGTGCGCTCGAGGCGGGGATGCATGATGCGCGCACCCTTACCTTCGTCGGGTTCTCGGACGGGGACGGGCCTGCGGTGGCGAACCTCGACATCGCGCGCCGCCGCGCCGAAGCGGTGCGCGACGCGGTCCGCGCGGCGGCCGAGGCTGTGACGCCGGGGCGGGTGGCGCTGGAGGTCGCCGCCTATGGCGAGGCGCTGCCGATGGCCTGCGACGACAGCGACTGGGGGCGGCAGGTGAACCGGCGGGTCGAGATCTGGCTGCGGTAGCGGATGCGAGGGGCTGTCT
>CAZNMV010000404.1:0-3097 GCA_964573835.1 uncultured Aestuariivita sp.
GATACGCCGCTGCCGCCGGTGCGGTAAGGGTGGGTGTGCTTGACGATCTTGCGGGGCGGGCCGCACCGCATGGCCTGATCGTGATGGGGGCCCTGCATGATGCGGGGTCGACACTGGTGCTTCTGGGGGCAGGCCCGGGGTTCTGGCCGGTCTTCACGACCAGCTCCGAATACGCCGACGGGGCGCGCGACCCCATCGACCGATGGTCGCGCCGGGTGATCGGCGGCCTTGCCCCCGGCGCGGCAGCGGTCTTTCCCTTCGACGGGCCGCCCTATGCGCCCTTCCTCGCCTGGGCGCGCGCCAGCGGCGCGGCCTGGGACAGCCCGGTGGGCATGCTGGTTCATTCCGAAGCGGGGCTGATGATCTCGTATCGCGGCGCGCTGCGGTTTGAGGGCGAATTACCCCTGCCCCCGCGCCCGCCCGTCGCGCCCTGCGCGGCCTGCGCGGCGCCTTGCACCAAAGCCTGCCCGGTCGACGCGCTGAGCGCCGCGCGCGGCTATGACGTCGCCGCCTGCCACGCCTTTCTCGACACCACCGACGGGCAGGAATGTCTGACGCAAGGCTGCCGCGCGCGTCGCGCCTGCCCGGTCAGCCAGAGCTTCGGGCGCGACCCGGCGCAATCGGCCTTTCACATGAAAGCGTTCCACCCGACATGACCCTGACCCTGATCCTGATGCGCCATGCGAAATCCGACTGGGCGAACCCGCTTCTGACGGACCATGACCGCCCGCTGAACGCGCGCGGGCAGCGGTCGGCGCGGGCCATGGGCGACTGGCTGCGCAAGGGCGGCTGGCAGCCGGACGAGGCGCTGGTCTCGACGTCCGAGCGCACGCGCGAAACCTGGGCAGCGCTGGGGATCACGGCGCCCGCGCGGTTCGACAGCGCGCTGTATCTTGCCGACCCCCAAGACATGTGGCGCGTGCTGCACGGCGCGGAAGGAACGTGCGTCCTGATGCTGGGCCACAACCCCGGCATCGCCGACTTCGCGGCAGAGCTGGTCGGCACGCCCCCCGATCATGAGCGTTTCGCCGATTATCCGACCGGCGCGACGCTGATCGCCCGCTTCGACGCCCCATCATGGGGCGCCATACCCCCCCGGTCGGGGCAGGTCGCGGATTTCGCCGTGCCCCGCCAGTTCACCGACTGAGGCCGAAGCCGGTTCGGTCAGTGGCCGAGGATCTGGCTCAGGAACAGTTGGGTCCGCGGGCTCTGGGGGTTGTTGAAGAATTCCTCGGGTTCGTTCTGTTCGACGATCTGGCCTTCATCCATGAAGATGACCCGGTTCGCCACCTGGCGGGCGAAGCCCATCTCGTGCGTGACGACGAGCATGGTCATGCCTTCCTCGGCCAGCTGGACCATGGTGTCGAGCACTTCCTTGATCATCTCGGGGTCGAGCGCCGAGGTCGGTTCGTCGAACAGCATGATCCGCGGGTTCATGCACAGCGAGCGCGCGATGGCCACGCGTTGCTGCTGCCCGCCCGAAAGCTGGCCGGGGAACTTGTGCGCCTGCTCGGGGATCTTGACCTTCTGCAGGAAGTGCATCGCCGTTTCCTCGGCCTCTTTCTTCGGGATCTTGCGGACCCAGATCGGCGCGAGGGTGCAGTTCTCCAGGATCGTCAGATGCGGAAAGAGGTTGAAGTGCTGGAACACCATCCCGACTTCCGACCGGACCTTGTCGATGTTCTTGAGGTCCGACGAAAGGTGCGTCCCGTCGACGACGATCTTGCCCTTCTGATGTTCCTCGAGCGCGTTGATGCAGCGGATCAGCGTCGATTTCCCCGAGCCCGAGGGCCCGCAGATCACGATGCGTTCGCCGCGATAGACGGTCAGGTCGATCTCACGCAGAACGTTGAAGTCGCCGTACCATTTGCTCATCCCGTCGATCTGGATCGCGACTTCGTCCGAGACGCGCATCTGCGAGCGGTCGAGCTCGGGGGCGGTGGAAGCGTCGGTCATGCGCGGTCTCCCTAACGGTGATCGGTCTGAAGCTTCCGCTCAAGATAGAGCGAATAGCGGGACATGAAGAAACAGAAGATGAAGAAGAGAAGCCCGACGAAGATGTAGAGTTCCCAGTAGATGCCATTCCATTCGCCGGTGGCGCGGATGGCGTTCGTGAGGCCAAGGGGATCGCGCAGGCCGATGAAGACGACAAGCGTGGTGTCCTTGAACAGCCCGATGAAGGTGTTGACGATGCCGGGGATCGAGATCTTGAGCGCCTGCGGCAGGATGATGAGCCGCATCGCCTTCCAGTAATCGAGCCCGAGCGAGTCCGCCGCCTCGTACTGCCCCTTGGGCAGCGCGGCAAGCCCGCCCCGGATCACTTCGGCCAGATAGGCCGAAGCGAAAAGCGTCACCATGATGATGACGCGCAAGAGCAGGTCGAAGGTCGTGCCCGGCGGCAGGAAGTAGTTCAAGAGCAGCGAGGCAGTGAACAGCCAGACGATCAGCGGCACGCCGCGGATCACCTCGATGAAGATGATGCTGGCCTTGTTGATGATGAACATGTCCGACTGCCGCCCCAGCGCCAGCGCGATGCCCAAAGGCAGCGACAGCACGATCCCCGACGTGCCGATGATGATGGCCAGCATGAAGCCGCCGAAATCGTCCGAAGGGATAAAGGGCAGACCAAGCGGGATCGCGGCATCAAGCACGCCGCGCAGATGCGGCAGGATCGGGAAAAGCCCCAGATCGAGCCCCACAACACCCAGCGGATCGAAATAGAACAGAAGGAAGAAGAGAACCCCGGCGAGCAGTCCCAGAAGGGCTCCGCGCCATGCCGAAACCGCGCGGGACACTGCGAAGGACGCAACCAACCCAACCGCTGTCAGGACCGGAAGCCACAGCGACCCGCCCCAGAGCAGGAAGAAGGCGAGGAACGGATAGGCCAGCGAAAACCACAGCATCTTGCGCGGCAGGTTGCCATAGAGCACGGGTGCCACCGCCACAACCAGCAGCGCCAGCGCCACCAGCGGACGCCAGTAGCCGAAGAAGAAGACGATGAGATTGCCCAGATCGGCCCGCATCTGGCCCACGAATTCGATCCGGGCGGTCGAGTCGGCCCCCGGTCCGAAGATCGCCTCGACCCCGCCTGCGGCGG
>CAZNMV010000405.1:0-3072 GCA_964573835.1 uncultured Aestuariivita sp.
GCGCTACTACGGTGTCCCGCCTGCGCGGGTGCGCGACGTCAACCGCGCCACGGCTGATGACCGGATGCGCGGTAGCGCCCCAGCCGACACCCATGCGCCCCGGGCCTGTGGCCTGCGCAGCATGACGGGTGCGCAGCGATGAACCCGGCAGCACCCCCGTTCCTGCGCGACCGGCGCGATGCGGGGCAGCGGCTTCTCGCCCGTCTGCCGCCGCTGGACGGGAAGACCACGGTCGTTCTTGCGCTGCCGCGCGGGGGCGTTCCGGTCGCCGCCGAAATCGCGCGGGCGATCCACGCGCCGCTCGATGTCGTGCTGGTGCGCAAGGTGGGGCTGCCGGGGTATCCCGAACTGGCCGCCGCCGCCGTCGCCGACGGGACCGAGCCGGTCTATGTCGTCAATCCGGCGGTCGCCGCCGCGGCGGGGCTTTCGGACGCCGATATCCGTGCGCTGGCCGCGCCGGAACTGGCCGAGATCGAACGCCGCCGCACACTCTGGCATGGCGGGCGGGGGCCGGTCGACGTGGCCGGAAAGACCGTGGTCGTGGTGGATGACGGGATCGCGACGGGTGCGACGGCCAAGGCTGCGCTGCGGGCGCTGGCCCGGGCCGGCGCGGCGCGGATCATCCTTGCGGTTCCGGTGGCCCCGCCGTCGGTGCTGGCCGAACTGGCCGAGCTGGCCGACACCACCATCTGCCTCATGTCGCCCGAGCGCTTCGTCGCCGTGGGTGCCCATTACGCCGATTTCCGGCAGGTGCCCGACACCGAGGTCGCCGCGGCGCTGCAGGCGCAGGCGCGCGCGCCGGGTTAGTCCCAGAGTTCGCGGATGGACTTGCGCATCGATTTGCGGACCTGGTCGAGTTCGCCGAAGGACACATGCCGCCGCAACAGGTCGAAGACCGCCGCCACCGCGCGTTCGGGATCATCGAGCGGCTGGCTCTGGAACCGCGCGGTGACCCGGTTCAGAAGATCGGCTTTCGTCCTGTCGCGCGCCGGTGTGCCCGACGGGTTCCAGCCTTCGAAATAGATGCCGCGGATCAGGATCGGCAGTTGCGCCGACAGATCGGCCGCTTCGTCCACCCCCAGCATGTCGCGCACCGCGTGCAGGGTTTCGCGCAGCAGAAGATAGGCGCGCGATTTCTCGCGCCACTCCAGATCCTCGCAAAGCTCGTTCAGCCATTCGGCCACCACCTGCGGTGCGTGGTCGAGTGTCGAGATACCTGTCGTTGCCATCTGTCTTGCCCCTGTGCGGATAGGTCTTTCCCCGGGGGCGAGTGTCGGGCAGCACCGGCGCAGGCGCATTGACCGCACGCAACCGGGCGGCGTTGCGCGTCATCAATGAAGCGGACCCCGCGACTTGTCATTCTGGCCTTCACATTGTCTCAGGGAGAATGACATGGAGGTTTCCACAGCGATGCACCGGAAGGCCCAATGGGCCAGCGTCGATACCCCGGTGTCCGAGATCGCGCGCATTATGGCGAAGGACGACATCGGTGCGGTCCCCATCGGCAAGGATGACAAGCTGGTCGGCATGCTGACCGACCGCGACATCGCGCTGCGCGTGGTCGCGAAAGGGCTCGACCCCGCGCGGACCAAGGCCGGGACGGTGATGACCGAGGGCATCGTCTGGGCCCGCACGTCCGAAACGGTCGAAGACGCGATCCACCTGATGGACCGCAAGAAGATCCGCCGCCTGCCGGTGATCGACGACAACAAGCGCCTGGTCGGAATGCTCAGCCTTGGCGACATCGCCCATTCGGTCAGCCGCGAACTGTCGGGCGAAATCCTGCATGCGGTGGCCGACCATCATTCCTGACCACGACACCCGAATGACGAAGGAGAGTGTCATGACATCCCGGTTCCTGCCCTTGGCCGCGGCGCTGGCCCTTGTCGTTCTCGCCGGCTGCGACAACCTCACGCCGCAGCAGCGGACGGTGGTGGGCATCACCGGCGGTGCGGCGGCAGGGCTGATCACCGCCGACGCGCTGAACGCGAGCAGCGAATGGCGGGTCATCGCCGCGCTGGCGGGGGCGGCCGCGGGCACGCTGGTCGCCAACAACGCCAACAACACCACCTGCGCCTATGCGCGGGGGGACGGCACCTATTACACGGCCGCCTGCCCGCGCTAGGCGGGTCCGGCCGGTCAGCTTACCGATCGATCAGTCCAGCACCTGGCGCATCGACAGCCGCAGCATCTCGAGCGAGGCCTGATCGCCGATATCGGGTTCGCCCGCTTCCTCGGCCAGCTCTTCGAGGTTGCACAGGTCGATCAGGTCGGGGCGGAGCATGTCGATCAGCCCGTCATCGGCCAGCGCGTGAAAGCCGCGGCTGACGGATTCGATCCGCGTGCCAAGCAGATGCGCGATGTCCGGGCGGCTCAGCGGGATCTTCACCCGCAGCCGTTGGTTCGCCACGCTGATCATGTCCGGAACGGTCCGGAACCGGGTGCAGAGCAGCAACAGGAAGCCCGCCAGCCGTCCGCGCACCTTGGGATTGGCCAGGATGATCATCCAGTCGCGGGCGCGATCCAGTTCGTTCAGCAGGTTGAGAAGCATCAGCCGGTCAAGCGCAGGCGACCGCAGCAGGATCTCTTCGAATTTCGGCCGCGGGAAAGTATAGATCTCGGCATCGCTGGCCACCTCGAGCGCGAAATGCATGTCGCCGTTGAAGGCGCGGCCGAACATGTCGCCCTCGACCAGAAGGCCGACGACATGCTGTCGGCCATCGGGCAGAGATTTCTGCATCCGCAGGATCCCGCTGCGGACCACGCCGCTGAACGGAGGCGGCGATCCGGCTTCTGCGATGGTCTGCCCCGCCTTGTAATCCCTGAGCCGGCAGATCGCCCGCAACTCTTGCCGGAGGTCTTCCGGCAGATCTTCGAAACCCTTTAATTCCCGCAAACCACAATTATACGCGTTTTTTTTCGCGACGCTGCCGAGCCGTTCTTCCATGATTTTGCACTTTCGCTTCTGTCAACAGAGGCGGGTCGTCGCGGACAACCGAAACGCTTTACAACCTGCCCCGAACTCTATGGGAAAAAATCGTCACCATCACGCGCAGGCAACAAACCGCCGGC
>CAZNMV010000406.1:0-3062 GCA_964573835.1 uncultured Aestuariivita sp.
GGCGACCCGCTGGAAGAGGTGCTGGCCTATGTGCGCCGCAAGCTCGGGATGAGCGCGCGGCTGCCCCGGGAAAGTCGGCTTTTCGCGATGGAGATGATCCAGGGGGCGCCCCGCATCCACGATGTCTTGTCCAGCGATCTGAAGATCTTGGTGGATGAAACTGCGGCGCTGCTTGAAGACTGGATGGCGCAGGGCCGCATCAGTCGTGTCCACCCCCATCACCTCATCTTCTCGATCTGGTCGCTAACCCAGCACTACGCAGATTTCGACGTGCAGGTGCGCGCGGTGCTGGGGGCGGAAGACCCCTTTCCGGGGGCAGAGGAGTTCGTCGAGACGCTCTATCGGCGGCTTCTCTCGCCTTAAGACTTCATCAACCGGTCTGCGTCAGAAGGGGGCATGTTCATGAACCCGCTTCGCACTGTGCCCGATGCCTGGATCGACCAGATCTTTTCCGCCAAGGCGGTCAGCCGCGGCGCGGTGGTGCGCCGGCAGATCGGCTGGGTCGCGCGCGAGATCGGCGAAGACCGCTTCCGACGCGAAGTGCGGCGGCGCGGCTATCGTCTCATCCGCACCGCCGACCAGTACATCGTCATCTGCCACGACGGCCCGATCGAGATCCTGTTCTGATGCCGAAAATTCGCAGAATTTTCGGAGATCCGATTTTTCGAAGAAAAATCAGGTCACTCAGCCGCGCGGGCCATCGGGTTGTTGGGATGCGTCGTCCAGTTGGCGTAGTCGTCCGACACCACCTTGCCGGTGCGCGGATCGACGGTGCCGGCGGGCAGACGCTCCATCGTGATGCAATCCTCCACCGGGCACACGTCCACGCAAAGGTTGCAGGCCACGCATTCCGCGTCATTCACCTCGAAGACACGCCCCGGTTTCATCCAGATCGCCTGGTGCGAGGTGTCCTCGCAGGCGGCATAGCAGCGCCCGCACTTGATGCAGGCATCCTGATCGATGCGCGCCTTCGTCACGAAGTTGAGGTTGAGGTACTGCCAATCCGTCACGTTGGGCACCGCGCGACCGACGAAATCGGAGGTGCTGGTATACCCCTTCTCGTCCATCCAGGTGGACAGGCCCGCGATCATCTCCTGCACCACGCGGAACCCATAGGTCATCGCTGCCGTGCAGACCTGCACATTGCCCGCGCCCAAGGACATGAATTCCGCCGCGTCGCGCCAGGTGGTCACGCCGCCGATGCCGGAAATCGGCAGGCCGCGGGTCTCGGCGTCACGCGCGATCTCGGCCACCATGTTGAGCGCGATGGGCTTGACCGCCGGGCCGCAAAAGCCGCCATGCGATCCCTTGCCGTCGATCGACGGCTCCGGGCTGAAATCGTCAAGATTGACCGAGGTGATCGACGACACCGTGTTGATCAGGCTGACCGCATCCGCGCCGCCGTTCTTCGCCGCCCGCGCCGGATAGCGGATGTCGGTGATGTTGGGCGTCAGCTTCACGATGACCGGTTTGTCATAGTTTTGCTTGCACCAGCGGGTGACCATCTCGATGTATTCGGGCACCTGGCCCACGGCCGCTCCCATCCCGCGTTCGCTCATCCCGTGGGGGCAGCCGAAGTTCAGCTCGATCCCGTCGGCGCCGGTTTCGGCCACGCGCGGCAGGATTCGCTTCCAGGCCTGTTCCTCGCAAGGCACCATGAGCGACACGATCACCGCCCGGTCGGGGTAGTCGGCCTTGACGCGCGCGATCTCCTCGAGGTTCGTCTCAAGCGGGCGGTCGGTGATCAGTTCGATGTTGTTGATCCCCAGCACCCGCCGGTCGGCGCCATAAACGACGCCATAGCGCGGCCCGTTGACGTTGACGATGGGGGGCCCGTCTTCGCCGAGCGTCTTCCAGACCACCCCGCCCCAGCCGGCCTCGAAGGCACGGCGGACGTTGTATTCCTTGTCCGTGGGCGGCGCCGAGGCCAGCCAGAAGGGGTTCGGGGACTTGATACCCAGAAAGTCTGTCGTCAGGTCGGCCATGCTATCCTCCCTCAGCCCATCAGGGCGCTGTGAATGTCTTCCGCCGCATCGCGGCCTTCGGCCACCGCCGTCACCGTCAGGTCGTCGCCACCGCTGGCGCAGTCGCCCCCGGCCCAGACGCCCGACAACCCGGTGCGGCCTGCCCCGGTCACGGCGATCTTGCCGCCTTCGATCCGCAGCCCCTCGGGCGCGCCGTCCAGCGCCTGCCCGATCGCCTGCAGCACCTGATCGGCCTTCAAGCGCAGCGTCTCGCCGGTGCCGGTCAGCCGGCCATCGCGCGTGGCGGTGTATTCAAGTTCGATCTCGGCCGCAGCGCCGTTGCCGTGCACCGCCACCGGTTGCACGTTAAACAGAAGCCGCACGCCATGCGACGCGGCGAGGTCTTGCTCGAACCGGCTCGCGGCCATGGCAGCGCGGTCGCGGCGATAGGCGACGGTCACGCTTTCCGCCCCCAGCAGCCGTGCCTGCACGGCGGCGTCGATGGCGGTCATGCCACCGCCGATCACCACGACGTTGCGGCCCACAGGCAGGCCCGCCATGTCGTCGGCCTGCCGCAGCTCGGCGATGAAATCGACCGCCGGGCGCACGCCCGCCTTGTCGGTGCCCGGAACGGAAAGCGCGTTGACCCCGCCCAGCCCCACCGACAGGAAGACCGCATCGAACCCCGCGCGCAGCGTGTCGAGCGTCAGGTCCCGGCCCAGCGCGCGCCCCGTCTCGACCGTGATGCCGCCGATCTGCAGCAGCCACGCCACCTCGTCCGCCGCGAAACCGTCCGTCGTCTTGTAGGCGGCGATCCCGAATTCGTTGAGCCCCCCGGGCTTGCCCTTCGCCTCATACAGGGTGACGTCATGCCCTTTCATGGCAAGGCGATGCGCACAGGCCAGCCCCGCGGGCCCCGCCCCCACCACGGCAATGCGCCGCCCCGTGGGCGCGGCACGCGTATAGGGATGCACGCCCGTCGCCATCAGAGTGTCGGTCGCATGACGCTGGAGCCGCCCGATCTCCACCGGCTTGCCTTCCGCCGCCTCGCGCACGCAGGCCTCTTCGCACAAGGTCTCGGTCGGGCAGACGCGGGCG
>CAZNMV010000407.1:0-3032 GCA_964573835.1 uncultured Aestuariivita sp.
CCGTGCGCTTGTCACCATGTGCATCGGTGGTGGGCAGGGCATTGCGCTGGCCATCGAGCGGCTTTGAACCCCGGCTGCGGGAGCGGGGGCCAGCCCCCGCACCCCCGGCGTATTTGACACGAGAAGAAGCAGGGGGCCTGCGCATCGGGCCCGTCCGGAGGCGACTTGGCGCATGCGTCCATCCTTGGTGCCATCGGGTCGACGCCCGCGGTCTGGCTTGACCGGATGGTGGCGCGGCGCGGGCTGTCGGGGCGTATCCTTGCCAAGCTCGATTATCTGAACCCCGGGTTTTCCAAGAAGGACCGTGCTGCGCTGGGCATCATCGACGCGGCGGAGGCGGCAGGCGCGCTGGCCCCCGGCCAGACGGTGGTGGAGCTGACCAGCGGCAACATGGGCACGGGGCTGGCCATCGTCTGCGGTATCCGGGGCTATCCCTTCGTCGCCGTCATGTCGCGTGGCAATTCGGTGGAGCGCGCACGGATGATGGCGGCGCTCGGGGCCGAGGTGGTACTGGTCGATCAGGCCCCGGGGTCGGTGCCGGGGCAGGTGTCGGGCGCGGACCTCGCGCGGGTCGAGGAGGTCGCGCGGGAGATCACCCGCGACCGCGCTGCCTTCCGCGCCGACCAGTTCAACCACCCCGGCAATGCGGCGGCGCATGTGGCAGGGACAGGGCCTGAGCTTTGGGCCGACAGCGGCGGCACACTTACGGCATTCGCCGATTTCGCCGGATCGGGCGGTACCTATGCGGGCACGATCCGCGCGCTGAAGGCGCTGAACCCCGCGCTGCGCGGCTATGTCGTGGAACCCGAAGGCGCGCAGGCGCTGGCGGGCCGCCCCGTCTCCCGGCCCGATCACCCGATCCAGGGGGGCGGTTACTCCTTGGCGGGTCTTTCCTTCATGGGGGATGCGCCGGTGGACGGCTTTCTCTCCGTCTCAGGCGATGCCGCCCGCGACACGGCGCGGGCACTGGCGCGGGAAGAGGGGATTTTCGGCGGCTTCTCGGCCGGGGCCAACGTGGCGGCCGCGCTCGACCTGCTGGCGGGGCGGGAGGCGGGCGGTGTTGTCGGTGTCGTCATCTGCGACAGCGGGCTGAAGTATCTCTCGACCGATCTCTGGGACTAGTCGAGGCCCTCCAGATGCGCCTCGCCCCGCGCGCGGGCGAGCGCGATCTGCTTCTGGCGTTCGCGGAAGCGGGCCTTGTCCTCGTCAGACGTCTCATCCACGCAATGATGGCAGGACACGCCTTCCTCGTAGTCCGGGCGATTGCGATCCCCGGGCAGGATCGGGCGGCGGCAGCCGTGGCACAGAAGATGCGGGCCTTCGCGCAGCCCGTGGCCCACGCTGACGCGGTTGTCGAAGACGAAGCAGTCGCCCTGCCAGGCGCTGTCTTCCTCGGGCACCTCTTCGAGGTATTTCAGGATACCGCCCTTGAGGTGGAAGACCTCCTCGACCCCCTGACCCAGCAGGTAGTTCGTCGATTTCTCGCACCTTATGCCGCCGGTGCAGAACATCGCGATCTTGCGGTTGTGGAAGCGGTGGCGGTTCGCCTCCCACCAGGCCGGAAAGTCGCGGAAGCTGGCGGTGCCGGGATCGACCGCGTTCTCGAAGGTGCCGATCGCCACCTCGTAATCGTTGCGGGTGTCGATCACGGCGACCTCCGGGTCGCGGATCAGGGCGTTCCAGTCCTTCGGATCGACATAATGGCCCACCCGGGCGCGCGGATCGACGTCGGGCTGCCCCATCGTCACGATTTCACGCTTCAGCCGCACCTTCAGCCGTGCAAAGGGCGGGTGATCCGACCAGCTGCCCTTCCAGTCGAGATCGCCGCAGCCCGGCAGCCCCCGGATATGGTCGAGCACCGCCGCGATCCCCGCATCCGGCCCCGCGATGGTGCCGTTGATCCCCTCGCGCGCCAGCAGAAGCGTCCCCTTCACCCCCTGCGAACAGCACAGGCGCGCCAGCGGCCCCCGCACCGCGGCGGGGTCGTCGAAGCGGGTAAAGTGATAGAGCGCGGCGATCCGATGCATGGCCGCGCAGATACGGCAACCGGGCCCCGCGGGACAAGGGCCTGCATTGACGCGGGCGCGCGGCCCTCATACCCCTTGGAACGGAAGGAGGCCCCCATGACCCGTGCCCTCATCGTCATCGACGTCCAGAATGATTTCTGCCCCGGCGGGGCGCTTGCCGTGCCCGAAGGCGATGCCATCGTCGCGGGCATCAACGCCCTCATGGCCGCCTTCCCCGCCGTGATCCTCACGCAGGACTGGCACCCGGCGGGCCATTCCTCCTTCGCGTCGTCGCATGCCGGCAAAGCCCCCTACGACATGACCGACATGCCCTATGGCCCGCAGGTCCTCTGGCCCGACCATTGCGTGCAGGGCACCCAAGGCGCCGCCTTCCACCCCGCGCTGAACACCACCCGCGCCGACCTCATCCTCCGCAAGGGGATGAACCCCGCCATCGACAGCTATTCGGCCTTCTTCGAGAATGACCGCACCACGCCCACCGGGTTAGAGGGCTACCTGCGCACGCGCGGCATCACCGAGATCACCCTCACCGGCCTCGCCACCGATTTCTGCGTCAACTACTCCGCGCTGGACGCCGCGCGCCTGGGCTTTGCCGTCACCGTGCGCGAAGACCTTTCCCGCGCCATCGACCTGAACGGCTCGCTCTCGGCCGCGCGCACCGCCATGCGGGACGCGGGCGTGACCCTGACCTGAAGGAAACCGCACTTGGACATCGCCACCCGCGTCTGGAACCACAAGTGGAAGATCGACCCCATCGTGCGGTCGCTCATCGATACGGATTTCTACAAACTGCTGATGTGCCAGTCGGTGTTCCGCAACCGGCCTGACACCACTGTCACCTTCTCGCTGATCAACCGGACCAGCGCGATCCGGCTGGCCGACCTCGTGGACGAAGGGGAACTGCGCGAACAGCTCGACCACATCAGGTCTTTGTCCCTGTCGCGGGGGGAAAGCACCTGGATGCGGGGGAACACCTTTTACGGCAAGCGCCAGATGTTTACCCCC
>CAZNMV010000408.1:0-3027 GCA_964573835.1 uncultured Aestuariivita sp.
CGCGACCACCTCGCCGACAGGCGCGCTCCAGCGCGGATCGGCCCAGGACAGGCGCGCGATGCGGGTGTCGTCTTCGGGCCCGGCGGTCAATGTCAGGTCAAGCGCCCCGGGCGGCGTCAGATCGCCCAGCCGGTCGGGCCATTCGATCAGGCAGATCGCCGCTGCAAAGGCCTCGGACAGGCCCAGCTCTTCGATCTCGGACACGCGGGCGATGCGGTAGAGATCGGCATGCCAGACCTCGCCCCGCCTTGTGTCATAGACCTGCACCAGCGTGAACGTGGGCGACGGCACATCTTCGGGCGCCTCCTGCAGCGACCCGATCAGTGCGCGGGCGAAGGCGGTCTTGCCCGCGCCGATATCGCCCGACAGAAGGATCACGTCGCCCGGCCGCAAATGCGCGCCCAGCGCGGCGGCAAGGTGGCGCGTCTGCGCTTCGTCCCGAAGGGGCAGTTCGGCGGAAAAACGGGTCATGCGGCGACAATGGCGCGACCCCGGGGTCGCCGCAAGCGGCTTCCCCCGGTTCTGCTCCCGTCAGCCCGCCGCGATGTCGCCGGGCTCGGCGGAAGGCTGCGCCTCGGGCAGGCCTGTGCGGAAGCGGATCATGGTCGCCCCGCCCGCGATCGGGTCGATCAGGCACAGGATGGCGGCGCCGTCGCGCCGGGTCACGGTGGCGGACCATGGTGTCCGGTCGTCGCGGCCCAGCACGAAGTCGCGCAATTCGCCCCAGACCGGGCTTGGCCCGCCGACATCGTGCCAGATCCGCATCGCATCGACCACGGTCACCTCGGCCAGACCGGTATCGGGGTCGGTCTTCCACAACAGGCGGTAGGCGCGGTTGCTGGCCTTCATCCGCCCGGTGGGCGAGAAGACGACCATCGCATCCTCGATCTGGTCCATCACCGCCTGCGCAAGTTCCAGCTCGGCGCGGAACCGCCGGGTCAGTCCCACCTCGGCCGAGATATCCTCGAACAGGAAGGCGACTGCACCGTCGGGATGGGGTCGCCCGTTCACGCGGTAGGTCGATCCGTTCGCCAGCGTCCATGTCTCGTGATAGGTGCCGTGGCGCGCCCCGGCGTCCAGTTCCGCGACCTTCTCGCGCCAGGTGCCATAATTCTTGGGTTCCGGCATCGTCCGGTTTTCGCGCAGCGCATCGAAGAACGACGCCAGCGACGGCCGCGCGCTGAGAAACTCCGCGCTCAGCCCCGTGAGGTCGATGAGCGCGGGATTGAACAGCGCAAGCTGGCGGTTGCGGTCGAAGATGGCCAGCCCGAATGACAGCTGCGCAAAGGTCTTGGCGAGCGTCTGGATGAAGTTGCGCTGGGCGATCTCGGCCTTGACCACGGCGCTGACATCGACGGCGTGAAACATCCGGTCGTCGCCGTCGGCCCGCATGGTCACATCGAACCATACCGCCTTGTCGCCCGCGCGCGGCAGGATCGACGCGCGCACCGTCGTGTCGGGCGCCTTGCCCGCATGGGTGGCCCCGAAGATCTGGGTATCGACCGCCGGGCTGCCGTCGCGCACCTTCGCGAAGAGATCGGCATAGGCCCTGTTGAACCAGATCACGCGGCCTTCGCTGTCGATCCGCCAGGCGGGATAGGGCGCGTCGTTCAGCGCGCGCCGCAGGATATGCACGTCCCCGCCCTGGCGCGCCGCCGCCGCATCGTCGGAAAGAACGATGCGGGTGATTCCGTCGACCTGTTCGATGTCAAGCCGCGCGGGGTCGCGCGGGTCCGTCGGACGCAACGACATCGGCATGTCGCGGGAAGCGGGCGGCGTGTCTGGAAAGCCGGGGAAACGGAACCGCACCGCGTCCGAAACCTCGCCCCAGCCCAGATCGGGCCCGCTGCGCCCCAGCGTGGCGCGCGCGGCATCGCTCAGCGCCAGAAGATCGCCCCCATCGAACAGGAAGACCGCGTCTCCCCGGCCGGACAGCCGCGCCGCCATGGTGCCGGTTGCCGCGCCGCGCGACAGGAAGGTCACGGCCCAGATGGCGGCGACCGCCGCAAGGATCAGGGCAAGAATCGCTTCACCGATATCGACTTCCCACATGGCGCCCCCGGCCCGCGACGGAAGACTCACGGTGGGCCGACGAGGTTAAGGAAGTGTTAACCGCGCCGGCGCTCAGACCTCGATCGGCCGGTTCAGGCCAAGCGGGATGGCGTTGTCGCCGATCTGGGCGTCGATCGCTTCGCGCGGCCAGATCACCTCGACGATGGCGCCCCTGCGGTTCCGGTCGCTGGTCACGGTCTGATAGGGATCGCTGCCGTTGGAAAAGGTCAGTTCCGCCCCCGTGCGTTCCAGCAGCGTCTTCGCGATGAACAGGCCCAGACCCATCCCTTCGTACTCCGGACGGGTGCGGTTTTCGCTTTCGCTGCGCCGCCGCCGTACGAAGGGGTCGCCGATCCGCCCGATCAGATGCGCCGGATATCCCCGCCCGTCGTCCAGAATGCGGACCGAGATCGTGTCGTCAGTCCAGTGCAGTTCCACCCAGATCGTCGCGCGGGCGAAATCGACGGCGTTCTGGATCAGGTTGCGCAGGCCATGGATCACCTCGGGCTTGCGCAGGATCGACGGCTGCTGCGGCCCGCCCCCCGGCCCGGGTGATTCCTCGAACAGGATCGTCTTGCCGCGACGCATATGCGGCTCGGCCGCCTCCTGTACGACGGCGGACAGGGGCGCCTGTCGCAAGTGCAGGTCGTCCTTTCCGGCACGCCCCATGCTGCGCATGATGTCGCGGCAGCGATCCGCCTGATCGCGGATCAGCGCCGCATCCTCGCGCAGGTCGGGACGGTCTGCCAGCTCCTCGTACAACTCGGAACTTGCCAGCTTGATCGTGGCCAGCGGCGTGCCCAGCTCATGCGCCGCCGCGGCGACCACGCCGCCCAGATCGGTCAGCTTCTGTTCCCGCGCCAGCGCCATCTGCGTGGCGATCAGCGCCTCGGACATCGCGTGCATTTCCGAACTGACCCGGCGTGAATAGGCGCCCATGAAGATCACCGCGATGATGATCGCCGCCCAGTTGCC
>CAZNMV010000409.1:0-3023 GCA_964573835.1 uncultured Aestuariivita sp.
ACGGGCCATGGAATGATCCTTCTGTCGCCGCCACCCTGACGCGGCGGGTTGACCGCAATATGACAGATGCGGCCCGCCCCGCCACCGGCATCGGCGCTGGACCCCCCTGACCCCCTGCCCTACCCTGCAGGACACCCCGAATCCCGGAGCCGCCGATGGCCGACACCAACCAGACCGCCTATCGCGTCCTTGCCCGCAAGTACCGGCCGGAAACCTTCGCCGATCTGGTCGGGCAGGATGCGATGGTGCGCACGCTGCGCAACGCCTTCGCTGCGGACCGCATCGCGCAGGCCTTCATCATGACCGGCATCCGCGGCACGGGGAAGACCACCACCGCCCGCATCATCGCCAAGGGAATGAACTGCATCGGCCCCGACGGGCAGGGTGGCCCGACAACCGACCCCTGCGGCGTCTGCGAACATTGCACGGCGATCATGGAAGGCCGCCATGTCGACGTGATCGAGATGGACGCCGCCTCGCGCACCGGCGTGGGTGACATCCGCGAGATCATCGACAGCGTCGCCTACCGCGCCGCCAGCGCGCGCTACAAGATCTACATCATCGACGAAGTCCACATGCTGTCCACTAACGCGTTCAACGCGCTTCTGAAGACGCTGGAAGAACCCCCCGCCCATGTGAAGTTCATCTTCGCCACGACCGAAATCCGCAAGGTGCCGGTCACCGTCCTGTCGCGCTGCCAGCGATTCGATCTGCGCCGCATCGAACCCGAGGTGATGCAGGGCCTTTTGCGCCGCATCGCCGATGCCGAAGGCGCCGAGATCGCCGACGACGCGCTTGCCCTCATCATCCGGGCGGCGGAAGGGTCGGCGCGCGACGCGACCTCGCTTCTCGATCAGGCGATCAGCCACGGCGCGGGCGAAACCACCGCCGATCAGGTCCGCGCCATGCTGGGCCTCGCCGACCGGGGCCGGGTGATGGACCTGCTCGACCTGATCCTGAAGGGCGATGCGGGCGGCGCGCTGGCGGAACTTGGCGCGCAATATGCCGATGGCGCCGACCCGATGGCGGTGCTGCGCGACCTGGCCGAGATCACGCACTGGGTCTCGGTCGTCAAGATCACCCCCGACGCCGCCGAAGACCCCACGATCGGCCCCGATGAACGTGCCCGCGGTCAGGCCATGGCGCAGGCGCTGCCCATGCGGGTGCTGGCGCGGATGTGGCAGATGCTGCTCAAGGCGCTCGACGAAGTGGCCAGCGCCCCTAACGCCATGATGGCCGCTGAGATGGCGGTGATCCGCCTCACCCATGTGGCCGATCTGCCCAGCCCCGAAGACCTCGTGCGCCGCCTGCGCGACGCCCCGCCCCAAGGCGCTGCCCCGGGCCCCGGTACCCCCCGCACGACCGCGCCGCAGCCGCCTTCGGGCGGCACGCGGGCGGTCGCCGACGCCTCGGCGCGCCGCATCGCACAGCCAAGCGCCTCGGGGCAAAGCACCGCGCTCGCGCTCGATGCCGACGGCGCGCTTGCGCGCTATCCCACCTTCGGCCACGTGATCGACCTGATCCGCGCCAACCGCGACGCCAAGCTTCTGGTCGACGTGGAAACCGGCCTGCGCCTTGTCGCCTACCAGCCCGGCCGCATCGAATTCGAACCCGGCCCCGGCGCGCCCAAAGACCTTGCCCAAAGGCTTGGCCAGCGCCTGCAGGCCTGGACCGGAAACCGCTGGGCGGTCTCGGTCGTGTCCTCGGGCGGCGCGCCCACCATCGACGAGACGCGCAATACCGAGACCGACGCGCTCAAGGCGCAGGCACAGGACCACCCGCTGGTGCAGGCCGTGCTCGCCGCCTTCCCCAAGGCCCGCATCGCCGAGATCCGCAGCGCCGAGGCGATCGCGGCCGAGGCCGGCGCCCAGGCCCTGCCGGAAGTCGAAGACGAATGGGACCCGTTCGAGGAAGACTGAAGCAGGCCTTGTGCCCCGCGCCCCGCGCCCGTATCTCTTGACCCGACCCTCACGCAGGAGACAGCGATGCTGAAAGGACTGGGCGGCCTTGGCGACATGGCCGGGATGATGAAGAAGGCGCAGGAAATGCAGGTGAAGATGGCCCAGATGCAGGACGACCTGCACACCATCCTCGTCACCGGCGAAAGCGGCGCGGGCCTCGTAAAGGCCACCGCCAGCGCCAAGGGAGACCTCAAGAGCCTCGACATCGACCCGTCGATCTTCAACAGCGACGACAAGGAAGTGGTCGAGGACCTGATCCTCGCCGCGATCAAGGACGCGCAGGCCAAGGCCGCCGACCGCGCCCAGGCCGAGATGGCCAAACTCACCGAAGGATTGGGCCTGCCCAAGGACATGAAGCTGCCCTTCTAGATGTCCGCCAACCGCGACATCGATGCGCTGATCGACCTGATGGCGCGGCTTCCGGGGCTGGGCCCGCGCTCGGCGCGGCGCGCGGTCCTGCATCTCATCCGCAAGCGCGCGCTGCTGCTCACGCCGCTGGCCGACCTGATGCAGAATGTCGCGGCGACCGCGCGCGAATGCCTCAATTGCGGCAATGTCTGCACCGCCGACATCTGCGACATCTGCCGCGACGACCGCCGCGCCACGGGCGAGCTTTGCGTGGTCGAGGATGTCGCCGATCTCTGGGCGATGGAACGCGCGGGCGTGTTCAAGGGGCGCTATCACGTCCTTGGCGGCACGCTCTCGGCGCTCGACGGCGTGACGCCCGACGACCTGCGCATCCCCCGTCTCATCGACCGCATTGCCACCGAAGAGGTGACGGAAATCATCCTCGCCCTCAACGCCACGGTCGATGGCCAGACCACCGCGCATTACATCGCCGATCAGCTGCAGGGCCGGGTGCGGCTCACCTCGCTCGCGCAGGGCGTACCCATCGGGGGCGAGCTCGACTATCTCGACGATGGCACGATCTCGGCGGCCCTCAGGGCGCGCAAGGATATCTGAGCCGCCCGGTCGATCCGTCGGAACATGCGTATTTGAAACGAGAAGAAGCAAGGGACGCGCGCCCATGTCTTCTTCGGGTCACAAATATCCCGGGGGGTG
>CAZNMV010000410.1:0-3004 GCA_964573835.1 uncultured Aestuariivita sp.
ACAACATCATGCTGAGCCAGCGCGGCATGCTCATCGCCGCCCATACGCAAGCACAGATGGAGATCTGCAACCGCATCGCCAACGCGATGCAGCTCAACGGCGTGGACGGAAAGCTGATGGGCGCGCAAGAGGCGGCGGCGCGGGTGCCCTTGGCCAATCCGGCGAAGGACGCGCGGTTCCGCCTGATGGGGGGCATCTGGCAGGGCCGCGCGGGCACGGCGCGGCATGACGCGGTCGCCTGGGCCTATGCGCGGGCGGCCAGCGCGCTTGGCGTCGATATCATCGAATCTTGCGAGGTTACGGGGATCGAGGTGACAGGCGGCGCTGTCACGGGGATCTCCACAACGCTCGGCGACATCCGCACCGAACGGCTGGGGATCGCCGCGGCGGGCGCGACGCCGGGGCTGGTGGCGCATGTGGGCGTGCAGCTGCCCATTCACGATTACGCGCTGCAGGCCTTCGTGTCGGAACCGGTGAAGCCGATCCTCGATACCGTGCTGCTCTATCTCGGCACCGGGACCTATGTCAGCCAGTCCGACAAGGGCGAGCTGGTCTTCGGCGGCGGGCTTGACCGGGTGCCGACCCATGGCCAGCGCGGCAACCTGCCCGTGCAGGAGGCGGTGGTGGCGGGGCTGCTCGAGATGTTCCCGGCCTTCGGGCAGCTGAACCTCTTGCGGCAATGGGCGGGGGTGGTGGATGTGGTGCCGGACAGCTCGCCCCTGATCGGGCCGGTGGGGCCCGAGGGGCTCTTCATCAATTGCGGCTGGGGCACCGGCGGGTTCAAGGCGATCCCGGCGGGCGGCTGGCTTTTGGCGCATCTGCTGGCGACAAGCGCGCATCACGCGATCAGCCGCCCCTTCGATCTCAGCCGTTTCGCCGAAGGACGCCTGATCGACGAAGCCGCCGGGTCCGGCATCGCGCATTAGGGGGAACCATGCAGATTTTCCGATGCCCCTTCTGCGGCCCGCGCGACGAGACGGAGTTCTTCTTTGCCGTCGAGGCGGGGCATGCGCGCCCCGAACCGGCGGGCGAGGTCTCGGATACCGCTTGGGCGGCCTATCTTTATGACAATGCCTCAAACCGCGGCCCCGCGCGCGAGGTCTGGCTGCACCTGACCTGCGGCGAGTATTTCCTGATGACGCGCGACACCCTCACGCGCGAGGTGCTGGCCTGCGATCCCTTGCCGGGGGTTGCGCCGTGACCGGCTGGCGGCACCCCGATCTGGGCCACGCGATCGACCGGGCGCGACCCGTCCGCTTCACCTTTGACGGGCAGGCGGTTTCGGGCTTTGCGGGCGACACGCTCGCCTCGGCGCTGATGGCGACGGGGCACCGGATCGTCGGGCGGAGCTTCAAGTATCACCGCCCGCGCGGTGTCTGGGGTTTCGGCGCGGAAGAGCCGAACGCGATCTTCGATATCCGTCACAGTGGGGCGCACGTGACAAACGCCCGCGCCACCCTGACCGCGCTGGAAGAGGGGATGGAGGTGCGCACAGTCAATGCCTGGCCCGATGCGCGGCGCGATGTCTTCGGCCTTCTGGACCTTGCGCATCGGTTCCTGCCCGCCGGGTTTTACTACAAGACCTTCCTGCGTCTGCCCTGGCGCATCTATGAACCGGCGATCCGTCGCATGGCTGGGCTGGGCCGGGTCGACCCCGCCTTTGCGCCGCCCGCTGACGCGGTGCAGATCGCGGCCGCCTGCGATGTGCTGGTGGTGGGGGCCGGGCCTGCGGGGCTGGCCGCGGCGCGTGCGGCGGCAGAGCGGGGCGAGGCAGTCTGGCTGGTGGAGGATGCGCGGGACCTTGGCGGGGCGCTGCGCTGGCGCGGGGGGGCGGACTGGCGCGCGCTTGCGGAGGCAACGCGCGCGGCGGTCGAAGGCGCGGGCGGGCGCGTGCTGACCGATACCACCCTCTGGGGCGCCTTCGATCATGGCACCTTCGCGGCGTGGCAGCGGGGCGCGCGGGCGCGGCACTGGCGCATCCGGGCGCGCCGCACGATCCTTGCGACCGGCGCGATCGAGCGGCCCTTGTGGTTTGCGAACAACGATCTGCCCGGCGTCATGTCGGCGGAAGCCGCGCTGCACCACCTTCGCCTCTACGGAGCACTGCCGGGTCGGCGCATCCTTGTCGCAGGTCAGGGGGCAGAGGCGACGGCCAACGCCCTGCGCGCAGCCGGGGCGGAGGTGACGGTGACCGAGGCGATTGATGCCGCGTTGGGGCGGCGCGGCGTCACCGGCGCGCGCGTGTCCGGGCGGCGCATCGATTGCGACGCGATCCTGTGTTCCGGGGGCTGGACGCCGACGGTGCATCTGTGGTGCCAGGCGGGCGGGAAGCTCGACTGGGACGAAGGCCGCGACATGCTGGTGCCGCGTCCGGGCACGGCGGCGATGGTCGTCGTGGGGGCCGCACGCGGAACGCTGGACCCCGATGCGGCAGCGGAAGAAGGCCGCGCCGCCGGGGCAGGGGAGGCGCTGCCGCCCTTGTCACCCGTGACGCGCGCCGCACCCGTACGCCTCGATCCGGGCCGCGGCGGGCGGCACTGGGTCGATCTGCAGAACGACGTGACGCTGAAGGACGTGGCCCTTGCCGCGCGGGAAGGCTTCACCTCGGTCGAACATCTGAAACGCTACACCACGCTGGGAATGGCGACCGATCAGGGGCGGACGTCGAACTTCGCGGGCCTTGCTGCCATGGCGGCGCTGACCGGTCGGTCGATCCCCGAAACCGGCACGACCACCTATCGCCCGCCCTTCCAGCCGGTGCCGCTGAGCACCCTTGCCGGGCCGTTTCGCGGCGCGCTTTACCATGCGCCGAAGCGGCTTGAACTGGAGGAGGCGCATCGTGGTGCGGGCGCGCGGCTGCGCGAATATGGCGGCTGGCTGCGCCCCGCCGTCTACGGGCAGGGTAAACGGAGGGTCCTCATTAGCCTTGAGCGTGCGTAGAACGGCCGCGGAAGCGACCGCTGCGCGCCTTCCGACCTGGGCGAGAATCCGCATCGGATCACCG
>CAZNMV010000411.1:0-3001 GCA_964573835.1 uncultured Aestuariivita sp.
TCATCGCATCGCAGGCGGGGCGGCGGCGCTGCAGCGCGGGCAGGATGCGGGCGACATGCTCTTCCAGAAAGAGCAGGTTCGCCACGATGATATCGGCGCTCAGAACCGCCTCTTCCGCTCTCTCGAAGGCGCCGGGCGTCTCGCCCCATTCGGCGGCGGCATGGACCGACAGCGACAGTCCCGGATAATCGCGGGCGAGCTTGGCCATCGCGCGTTCCGCCGGACCCGCCGCATGGCTGTCCAGCGTGACGATCACCACGCGGTAGCCGGGCAAACGGCCGGTTATGGCGCCGTCATCGCGCATAATGGGCCTTCGCCTCGTAAAGCGTGTCGATGCTGATCTGCATGACGCCGCGCGACGCGGCGTAGGTTTCGGTGTTCCGCCGCGCCTTGCCGCGCACGAAGAAGGGGATCTTCTTCAATTCGCGTTCCGCGTCGGCCAGCCAGATGACCTCTCCGCCGGAAACCGGGGTCCGTGCTTCTTCGGGTTCGGAAATATCCCGGGGGGAGGCCGAAGGCCGGGGGGCAGAGCCCCCCTCGTCCTCGACGCGCAGCACGGCCTTGCCGCCGTGGTGGCTGGCCCCGGCCGCGTCGTGAAATTCGAAATCCTCGCGGAACATGGTCAGAAGATGCTCTTCCAGCCCCATGACCAGCGGATGCACCCAGGTGTCGAAGATCACGTTCGCGCCTTCGATCCCCATCTGCGGCGAATAGCGCGCCGGGAAGTCCTGCACGTGGACGGGGGCCGAGATCACGGCGCAGGGAATGCCCAGACGCTTGCCGATATGGCGCTCCATCTGGGTGCCGAGGATCATCTCGGGCGCAAGCGCTTCGATCGTGCGTTCGACTTCGAGGTAATCGTCGGTGATCAGCGGCTCGACGCCGAATTCCTTCGCCACGGCGCGGATCTCGCGCGCCTGTTCGCGGTTGTAGCAACCAAGGCCCACGACCTCGAAGCCCATCTCGTCGCGGGCGATGCGGGCGGCGGCCTTCACATGGGTGCCGTCGCCGAAGACGAAGACGCGCTTGCCGGTCAGGTAGGTGCTGTCCACCGACCGCGAATACCACGGCAGGCGCAGGCGGCTGTCGTCGAGATAAGGTTCTACATTGGCCAATGCGGCCACTTCGGCCACGAAATCGCGGGTGGCGCCGACGCCGATGGGCACGACCTTGGTGAAGGGAATGCCCAGCTCGCGTTCCATCCAGCGGGCGGCCGTCTCGGCCGTTTCGGGATACATCAGCACGTTCAGATGCGCCGCACCCAGCCGCGCGATGTCGGCGGGCGTGGCGGTCATGGGGGCCACGACGTTCACGCTGATGCCCATGTCGGACAGAAGTGCTGTGACTTCGTCGATGTCGTCGCGGTGGCGGAAGCCCAGCGCGGTGGGTCCGATCAGGTTGGCGCTAACCTGCGCGGTCTTTTCCACCGGACGCGCCAGATGGCGCACGATCTGGAAGAAGGTCTCGTCCGCGCCGAAATTCTCTTTCCGCTGATAGCTCGGCAATTCCAGCGCAATGGTCGGCACCGGCAGGCCCATGGTTTCGGCCAGCCCGCCGGGATCGTCCTGGATCAGTTCGGCGGTGCAGGACGCGCCGACAATGATCGCCTGCGGCTTGAAGCGGTCATAGGCCTCCTGCGCGGCCTGCTTGAAAAGATCGGCGGTGTCGGCACCCAGATCGCGGGCCTGAAAGGTGGTGAAGGTGACCGGCGGGCGGTGGTTGCGCCGTTCGATCATGGTGAAGAGAAGATCGGCATAGGTATCGCCCTGCGGCGCATGCAGGACGTAGTGCAGACCCGTCATGCCCGTCGCCACACGCATCGCGCCGACATGCGGCGGGCCTTCATAGGTCCAGACCGTCAGCTTCATTCGGCGGCCTCCACTTTCAGCAGACCGGCGCGGCGCAGCGGGCGCGAGAAAAGCCCAGCAAGATCGCCCGCCTGTTCGTAGAAATGCACCGGCGTGAAGACGAGCTCGATCGCCCATTTGGTGGCCATGCCCTCGGCCTCCAGCGGATTGGCAAGGCCAAGCCCGCAGACCGTCAGGTCGGGCCGCGCGGCGCGGCAGCGGTCAAGCTGCAGATCGACATCCTGCCCTTCGGAAATCACCGGGCCCTGCTCCAGCAGGTCCAGATCGGGGCCGACCAGCGCCTTGTGGATGAAGGGCGCGCCCACCTCGATTGCGGTCATGCCGCATTCGCGGGTCAGGAACCGCGCCAGCGGGATTTCCAGCTGGCTGTCGGGGAAGAAGAAGACCGACTTGCCCGAAAGCACCTGCGCCGCCTGCGCGACCGCCTTGCGGGCGCGGGCGCGGGGGGCTTCGGTCACGCGGTCGAAAGTGGCGTCATCCACGCCGAATTCATCGGCCACGGCGCGCAGCCAGGCGGTGGTGCCCTGTTCGCCGAAGGGGAAGGGTGCCGCGATGTGGCGCGCGCCCCGGCGTTCGAGTGCGGCATGGGTGTCGCCCAGAAAGGGCTGGGTCAGCGCGAAGACGGTGTTTTCGCCTACCCCGAGTTCGCTGTCGGCGCGCGGCGCGGGCAGAACCCGGATCGGCCCGACGCCCATCTGTTCCAGAAGCGAAACCGCCTGTTCCTCGACCACATCCGGAAGGGCACCCACCAGCAACAACTGGCGCGCATCGGTCTTCGGCAGGACGGGAACCATCGAGGCAAGGCAGGCGTCTTCGCCTTGGGTGAAGGTCGTCTCGATGCCGCTGCCGGAAAAGTTCAGGACGCGCACATGCGGCGCGTGCTGTTCGGTCAGCCGCTCGGCTGCGCGCTGCAGGTCAAGCTTGATGACTTCGGAGGGGCAGGAGCCGACAAGGAAGAGCTGCCGGATATCGGGGCGGCGCGACAGCAGTTCACCCACCACGCGGTCAAGTTCGGTCTGCGCATCGGCGAGGCCTGCGAGATCGGTTTCCTCGAGGATCGCGGTGCCGAAGCGGGGTTCGGCGAAGATCATCACGCCGGCCGCCGATTGAAGCAGGTGCGCGCAGGTGCGCGA
>CAZNMV010000412.1:0-2999 GCA_964573835.1 uncultured Aestuariivita sp.
ACGTCAACATGTCGATCTGGAAGGACGGCAAGCCGCTCTTCGCGGGCGACAAGTATGCCGATCTGAGCCAGGAAGCGCTCTATTTCATCGGCGGCCTGCTGACGCATGCGAAGGCGCTCAACGCCTTCACCAACCCCTCGACCAACAGCTACAAGCGTCTGGTTCCGGGCTATGAGGCCCCCGTTCTGCGCGCCTATTCGGCCCGCAACCGGTCGGGCTGCATCCGTATTCCGTGGACCGAAAGCCCCAAGGCCAAGCGCGTCGAAGCCCGCTTCCCCGATCCGTCGGCGAACCCCTATCTGTGCTTCTCGGCCCTGCTGATGGCCGGTCTCGACGGGATCAAGAACAAGATCGATCCGGGCGGGCCGATGGACAAGAACCTCTATGACCTGCCCGCCGAGGAACTGGCCGGAATCCCGACCGTCTGCGGGTCGCTGCGCGAGGCGCTCGACGAACTGCAGAAGGACATGGACTTCCTCGTGGCCGGCGACGTCTTCAACAAGGACCAGATCGAGGCGTATATCGCGCTGAAGATGGAAGAGGTCGAAGACTTCGAGATGACGCCGCACCCGGTCGAGTTCAAGAATTACTACAGCTGCTGATCCGGTTGCGGATCACGGGGGAAAGGGCGCCGCTTGCGGCGCCCTTTTCGCGTCGTGCCACAGGCTTGCCCCGGTCGCGGCGCTCTGTCGCCAGAATCGGATGTCAGGCTTGTGCCGAAGGTCAACCGAACCGGACCGTTTTGCCATGAAGATGCAGACCAGCTTTTCCCAACGCCTCGCCCGAATCGAGGCCCGCGCCCGCGATGGCGAGAATCACGGCTTTGTCGAACCCGGCCCGGCAGATCTGGAAGCGGATCCGCTGTACGAGGCGGGGCCCGACATGGGCCGGGGCCTTGTGCGGCTGGCGCTTGGCGGGGTCGCGATGCTGTCGGTAACGCTGGCGGCCTTCGTGGCGGGGCTCTGGCTGCTTCTGCCGCAGGAAGACGCAATGGCGCTGGGCAGCGTCGCGCGCGATGCGGTGATCGACCATCTGTCTTTCGGACAGGGCGATGCCCCGGCAGGCCGGGTCATCATCGACTGATCGCCGCACGGCCCGTCACCTTGGCGTGACAGGGCTGACACACGCGTTGCGGCGGATGCCGGAACGGCCCACCGTCTGGTCCAGCCTGACGGAGAGATCCATGCCAACAGAACGCGCCACCTTCCCCGGCCATTCCGGTGACCGCCTCGCGGCGCGGCTCGACCTGCCCGAAGGGCCGGTTCTCGCAACGGCGCTGTTCGCGCATTGCTTCACCTGCGGCAAGGACATCGCCGCCGCCCGGCGCATCGCGGCGCGGCTCACGGCGCGCGGCATCGCGGTCTTGCGGTTCGATTTCACCGGGCTCGGCCATTCGGGCGGCGAATTCGCCAATACGACCTTTTCTTCCAACATCGCTGATCTGGCCGCGGCGCGGGGCTATCTGGCCGGGCGCGGCCTCGCCCCGTCCATCCTGATCGGCCATTCGCTGGGGGGCGCGGCGGTGCTGAAGGCCGCGCCCACCCTGCCCGGCATCCGCGCCGTCGTCACGCTGGGCGCGCCTTTCGATCCCGGTCACGTGGTCCGGAGCTTCGCCGACGCCCTGCCCCGCATCCGCGATGTCGGCATGGCCGAGGTCGATCTGGGCGGGCGGCCCTTTCGCATCGGGCGGCGGTTTCTCGACGATGTGGCGACGGGCGCACTGTCCGGTGCGATCGCCTCGCTTGACGCAGCACTTCTTGTCCTGCACGCGCCGCGCGATGCAGTCGTGGGGATCGACAACGCCGCGCAGATCTTCGCCGCCGCGCGCCACCCCAAAAGCTTCGTGACCCTCGATGACGCCGATCACCTGATCTCGCGGGCCGAGGATGCCGAATATGCCGCCGACGTGATCGCGACCTGGGTGGGGCGCTATGTGCCGCTCACGCCCCCTGCCCCGCCGCCCGGCACCCCCGAAGGCATCGTGCGCGTGACCGAAGCCGATGCAGGCGGCTTCCTGCAGGACATCCAGTCAGGCCCCGATCACCACATCCTGGCCGATGAACCGAAGGCCTATGGCGGCACCAATCGCGGGCTGTCGCCCTATGGTCTGGTCGCGGCGGGGCTTGGCGCCTGCACGTCGATGACGATCCGGATGTATGCCCGGCGCAAGGGCTGGCCGCTGACCGGCATCCGCGTCGATGTGAGCCATGACAAGGTCCATGCCCAGGACGCCGATCCGGCGGCCGAGGGACGCATCGACAGGTTCCGCCGCCGCATCCGGCTGGACGGCCCGCTTTCCCCCGACCAGCGCGACCGCCTGCGCGAGATCGCAAACCGCTGCCCGGTTCACCGCACACTCGAACGCGGCGCGCAGGTGATCACCGATCTCGACTGACACGGAAAGGCCCGGACACCTTGCGGGGTGCCTGGGCCTGTCTGTCGTTGCGGCGAAAGTGTCAGCCGCGGGCGTTGCCCACGAGTTTCCACAGCGCGGGCAGCAGCAGCGCCGCGAGACCCAGTTTCAGCGCGTCACCGACAAGGAAGGGCGTCAGACCCCAGTCGAGGATCGGCTTGTCCCAGCCGTAAAGCGCGCCCAGCCAGTAAAGCCCCGGCGCGTAGATGAGCGCGTTGCCCACCACCATCGCCGCCGCCATCCACAGGACCGACCGGTCCCAGCCCCGCCGCGCCAGCCAGCCCAGCGCCACGGTGGCCATGACATAGCCCACCAGATAGCCGCCGGTGCCGCCCATCATGTAGGTGATCCCGTATTGCTCGGCCGAAGACCCCGCGAAGACGTCGAAGCCCAGCGCGCCGACGAGCATGTAGCCGAGGATCGTCGCCAGCCCCAGCCGCGCGCCATAGGCCGCGCCGATCGCCAGCACCGCGAAAGTGCCCATGGTGACGGGCACGGGCCACATCGGCACCTTGATCTTGGCCGCGGCCGCCAGCAGCAGGATGCCGCCGATCACCAGCGCCGCCTGCTTCAGACGCAGCGCAGC
>CAZNMV010000413.1:0-2994 GCA_964573835.1 uncultured Aestuariivita sp.
CGCTCAGCCAGTCGACGATCTTGCCCTTGCCCTCGTCGCCCCACTGGGCGCCGACCACCACCACGTTGGCCATGTCGTGTAATCCGTTCCTGATGCCGCCCGTGCCCCGGGCCGCGTCCGTATACCGGCCCCGCGGCAACAGGAAAACCCGATTTTCGCGACGAAGTGCGCGCCGGACTTTACAGCGCCCGCCCGTTTCGGAAAAAGTCGGTCAAAAGGGTAAGGGTTATGGGCATTTTCCTTCGTTGGCTGTTCGCCTTCGTGTTGCTGGCACTGAGCTACAACCCGACCGATTGGAACTATGTCAGCTGGTCTTTGGCGAATTATCAGGACAAGCTGTCGATCACGGTTCTGCTCGGGCTGCTCCTGACCATCGGCTACATCATCTACCTGCGTGCCACGATCCGGTCGATCGGCGGCTTCGGGATGTTCCTTGTCCTCGCCGTGGTCGCGGCGCTTCTGTGGGTGCTCTACGATCTGGGCCTTCTGTCGCTGGAAAACCGCGATCTGAACATGTGGCTCGGCATCTTCGCGCTGTCGCTGGTGCTGGGGATCGGGCTCAGCTGGTCGATCGTGCGCAAAAGGCTCTCGGGCCAGTACGACATGGACGATGTCGACGAATGACCCCTAGCCCAGCCTGACCGGCGCGCCGTGCAGCGTGGCCAGATAGGCCGCCTCCCAGGCGTCGCGCATCGCGGCAACCTCGTCCGCAGGAGCCGATCCGTCCTCGGTCAGGATGCTTTCAAGCGTCTCGAGCCAGGCCGCGAAGTAATCATCCCCCCCGTCCAGATCACGGCCCAGACCATGGCGCGCCAGCGTATCCGCGAAGCGCGCGGCCCAGTCTGGCCAGGCGAAGCGCCCCGTTTCGTTCAGGTGCACCGTCAGCGCAAACAGCTGCGCATGCCAGGGTTCGGCGAAGACGGGTTCGGGCGGGCGGTCCATCAAGCGGGCTCCAGATAGGATTGCCAGAGATCGAGCGTCACCTCGTCGCGCGGGTCCTCGGCGTCGGCCCAGAGATCAGTCGCGGCAAAGACCACTGTGTAAAGCGGCTCGGGCGTCTCGCCCAAGCCGTGTGCATGGGTGTCGGGGAAGACATGCGCGCCGTGACACGACAGGATGCGCCCGCGCGCGCCCGCCGCATAGGCTGGCAGCCGCGTATGCCCGCCCGGGACCCGCCGGTTCGCCGCGGGCCGCAGCGTGCGCACGGCGTCGCCCGGCGCAAAGCGGGGCGCAGGCCCGCCTTCACGCGATGTCGGCCCGCCCCGCGCCATGACCGCAGGCACCGACCCGGCCTTCAGTGCCCGCGCGGCCAGCGGATGCGGCCCTGCGGGCGCCGCCCCTTCCAGATCCTCGCGCGTCAGCACGCCGCGGGCGACCAGCAGGTCGGCCAGCCCCGCCATCCATTTCTCGTAATAGGAAAAGCGCGCGTAATCTCCGGGTACCAGGCATTCGCGCGCACGGCGCGACATGTCGAGGTTCCACTGCCCCAGCGCCCCTGCCGCCAGCGTCACTGCCAGCGCGCGGGCGTGCCAGTCCTCGTGAAAGACCGGCGCATACTCGGGCTCGGGCATCACCGGCCCGTCGCCGAACCGCCCGCCCATGTCGTGTACGCGGGTCAAGCGTCTGCGCCAAAATCGGTGTGCACCCGCGTCATGCGGGCACCTTCGCAAGGCCGGTCCCGATCATGCTGTCGCGGGTGACAAGCGCGGCGAGACGGTCTTCGTCCCAGTCCTCGGTCCCCGCGGGGCGTTCGGGGATGACGAGATAGCGCATCTCGGCCGTCGAATCCCAGACGCGCACCGCGGTGCCTTCGGGCAGCGTCACGCCGAAGTCTGCCAGCACGCGGCGCGGTTCGCGCACTGCGCGGGCGCGGTAGGCGTCGGATTTGTACCAGGCCGGGGGAATGCCAAGCAGCGGCCAAGGGTAGCAGGAACACAGCGTGCAGACGACCATGTTGTGCATGCCGGGCGCATTGGCGACGGCGGTCACATGTTCGCCCTGCCGCCCGTAGAAGCCCATGTCGGCCACCACCGCCGTGGCATCCGCCAAAAGCGCCGCGCGGAAGTCCGGATCGGCCCAGGCCCGCGCCACCACCTTGGCGCCGTTCTGCGGCCCGATGCGGTTCTGATACAGGTCGATGATCGCGTCGAGCGCGGCCGGGTCCACAAGGCCCCGCGCCGTCAGCACGCTTTCCAAAGCCCTGACCCGCAGCGCCGGATCGGGCGGCAGATGGGCATGGGCGTGTTCGTCGTCGTGATCGTGGTCGTGATGATCGTGCGGCATGGGCAGAGATTGGCCCCGGCGGGGCGGCTCTGTCCAGCCCCGAAGTCACGGCTTGCCCCCCCGGGCAAATGTGCCTACATAGCGCCCGTCATCCGAGGGAAAGACCGCAGGCTCCATGGAAAACGTCGTCCTGATCATCCACCTCCTTCTGGCGCTGGGGCTGATCGCCGTGGTGCTGATGCAGCGCTCTGAAGGCGGCGGTCTTGGCATGGGCGGCGGTGGCGGCGCCATGGCGGGCCGGTCGGCGGCGACGGCGCTGTCGAAAGTCACCTGGATCCTCGCCATTGCGTTCATCTGCACCTCTATGACGCTGACCATCTTCGCGGCGCAGCGCGCCACCGGCACATCGGTCATCGACCGGCTGGGCGTGCCCACGTCGGACGGCACCGACGCCGGCCCGACCCTTCCCGGCCTTGCCCCGGGCGGCAGTCTTCTGCCGCCGACGGAAGGCGAAGCCGCACCTCTCGTCCCGCGCGCCGACTGATCCACAACACCTTGCCCTAACCGCCCGCACCGCAACAGGATATTGCGGTCGGGCTTGCATCCGGCGACCGAATCCCTTATGGGTCGGGTCCCGTGATGCCGGGTTTCTGACAACCCGCCCTTGCACCGAAAGACCGCCCTCGCGGGCAGCGATCACGGGGAGTTCCGCAGACCATGGCACGCTTCATTTTCATCACCGGCGGGGTTGTGTCATCGCTCGGCAAGGGG
>CAZNMV010000414.1:0-2983 GCA_964573835.1 uncultured Aestuariivita sp.
GACCTGCTGACCGGGATGGACCCCTCTGACCTGCCGCTGCCGGTCAGCACGCCCGCCCGCGTCGCCACCGCCCCGGTGATGGAGCGTCTTTATGCGCTGGCCTTCGCCGCGAACCAGATGGCGCGCAGCCTCTGACCCCGCTCAGGGCGCGAGGAAGCCTTCCAGCACGTTGACGGTGTTCACGCCCACCGCCTCGATCGCGTATCCGCCTTCCATGCAGAAGACGGTCGGCAGACCCATCCGCCCGATCCGGCGGCCCGCCTCAAGGAAGTCGGGGCTGTCGAGCTTGAAGAAGCTGATCGGGTCGTCCTTGTAGGCATCGACGCCAAGCGAGACCACCAGCGCCTCGGCCCCGAAGGCTTTGATGCGCGCGATCGCTTCGTCGAGAGCCTGTGCCCAGATGTCGAAGCCGGTGCCCGGCGCCATGGCGAAGTTCGCGGTCGTGCCCTCGCCCGCTCCCTTGCCCGTTTCATCCGCGAAGCCGAGGAAATAGGGAAACGCATCCTGCGGCTGGCCATGGAGCGAGGCGAAGAACACGTCGCCCCGGTCGTAGAAGATGTCCTGCGTTCCGTTGCCATGGTGAAAGTCGATGTCGAGCACGGCGACACGGCCCGCGCCGCCCGCCCGCATCTGGTCGGCGGCAAGGGCCGCGTTGTTGAGAAAGCAGTATCCGCCATACATGTCGGCGGTCGCGTGGTGCCCGGGCGGGCGGCACAGCGCGAAGGCGGTTGTCGCCCCTGCCAGCACGTCTGCGGTCGCAGATTGTGCGCAGGCCGCCGAGGCCAGTGCCGCGTCCCACGTGCCCCCGGTGATCGCGGTCTCGGCCGCGAGCGCATAATAACCCACCTTGCCGTCGATATGGCTGGGCGGACGGGCGTCCTGCATGCGCCGGGCAGGCCAGCAATTGGCGATGATCTCGCCGGCATAGCCCGCTTGCTTCCATTCAGCCCAGGCGGTTTCGAGGAACGCGAGATAACCCGCGTCGCACATCGCCGTGATGGCTGCGCGGTCCGGCGCGCCGGGGGGCACGATATCGCTCAGCCCGCGGTCTTTCAGGCGTGCCAGCACGTATTCCGCGCGGCTCGGCCGCTCAAAGGGGGTAACGAATTCGCCGCCATAAAGCTCGGCCTGCGGGAAATGCTTGCGGTGGTCTTCGGAGAAATAGATGCGCATGGGCCGTGACTCTGGGTGACAGGGAAGAAGGTGGTCTGCAGGTGAACCTGCAGGCAGCCGACAGCGAAGTCCATCCCCGCGCCGCGCGACATCCCTTTACACGGGCGACGGTGCCCCTAATCTGGCGGCATAACAAACCCAAAGGGGAGGTTCCCATGAAAAAGTATCTGGCCGCCACCGCGGCCCTTGCCCTGCTTGCGCCCGCGGCGCAGGCAGAAGAGATCAAGCTCGGCATCATCTTCGGCTTCACCGGCCCGATCGAAAGCCTGACCCAGCCCATGGCCACCAGCGCCGAACTCGCCATGAAGGAGGTCTCGGACTCGGGTCTCTTCCTGAACGGCACGACGGTCAGCTCGGTCCGGGGCGATTCGACCTGCATCGACAGCGCGGCGGCCGTGGTCGCGGCCGAACGCCTGATCACCGCGGACGGGGTCAAGGCCATCGTCGGCGGCGACTGCTCGGGCGTCACCGGCGCGATCCTGCAAAACGTGGCGCTGCCCAATGGCATCGTGATGATCTCGCCCTCGGCGACCTCGCCCGCGCTGTCCACCGCCGAGGACAATGGCCTGTTCTTCCGCACCGCACCGTCGGATGCACGCGAAGGCCAGGTGATGACCGACATCCTGATGGAGGAAGGCATCAAGTCCGTCGCACTCACCTACACCAACAACGACTACGGCAAGGGCCTCGCCGACAGCTTCGTGCAGGCCTTCACCGCGGCGGGCGGCACGGTCACCGTCAACATCGCCCATGAAGACGGCAAGGCGGATTATTCCGCCGAAGTGGCGACGCTTTCGTCGGCCGGCGGCGACATCCTTGTTGTCGCGGGCTATCTCGACCAGGGCGGCCGCGGCATCATCCAGGCCTCGCTCGACACCGGCGCCTGGGACCGCTTCGTGCTGCCCGGCGGCATGATCGGCGAGAACATCCTCAGCATCGGCGAAGGCCTGAACGGCTCCTTCGGGCAGGTCGCTGGCACCGACAGCCCCGGGACCGACATCTTCAAGGGTCTGGGCGAGGCCGCGGGCTTCGACCCGATCTCGCCCTTCGTGCCGGAAAGCTATGACGCGGCGGCGCTGATCCTGCTGGCGATGCAGGCGGCGGGGTCGTCCGACAGCGCGGCCCTCAAGGACAAGGTCTTCGAGGTCGCCAACGCCCCGGGCGAGCCGATCTATCCCGGCGAACTCGCCAAGGCGCTGCAGATCCTCAAGGATGGCGGCGACATCGACTATGTCGGCGCCTCGGCGGTCGAACTGATCGGCGCGGGCGAATCGGGCGGCAATTACCGCCAGGTCATCGTCAAGGACGGCCAGTTCGAGACCGTGCGCTTCCGCTGAACGCAGACCACCCAAGATGCCCCGGGTCCGCCCGGGGCATCTTCATTCGGGGGAACACATATGACACGCATCGCCGTCGTCACCGGCGCCGCGGGCGGCATGGGCCGCGCCATAGCGGCGCGCCTTGTGGCCGATGGTTTGCATGTCGAGGGGCTCGACCTCGATGCAGCCGGGCTCGCTCAGGTGGCAGAAGACCTGGGCGCGGGCTTCACCCCCCAAACGCTCGATCTCACCGATGCGCAGGCGGTGCGCACCACCTTCACCGACATCGCCGCGCGCCGTGGCGGGATTGACGCCCTCGTCAACAACGCGGGCACCTGCTTCATGTCCGATTTCCCCGACATCCCCGCGCAGGAATTCACCCGGCAGATGGAGGTGAACTTCCACTCCGCTTTCCATTGCTGCCAGGCGGTGGTGCCGCTGATGCTGGACCGCCCCGGCGTGAAGAAGATCGTCAACATCTCGTCGAACGG
>CAZNMV010000415.1:0-2979 GCA_964573835.1 uncultured Aestuariivita sp.
CCCGCGCCGCGCCCGCTCCCTTCGGTCTATCGCAAGCTGTGCCGCGTCCCGGGCGATTATGCCACCGCATCCGTTGCCTGCGCGTCGTCCGGCGACGGTGTGCGCGTGGCGGTCGGTGCCTGCGGCCCCCGCCCGATCCGCAGCCCCGAGGCAGAAGCCGCGCTGACAGGCAGGCTCGGGGAGCTAAATGCCGTCGCGGCCTTCGGTGCGGCCCTGGCCGACCTTGCCGACCCGATCGACGATGTGCGCGGTACATCGGAATTCAGGCTGCGATTGATCCCGCGCATGGTCGCGGCCGCGATTTCGGATCTCGGGGGAAAACGCTGATGCCGGACATGGAAATCTTCAAGCTCGACCTCAATGGCCGCAAGACCGAGGTCTTCGCACCCAGCGATGCGACGCTGCTGGACGTGCTGCGCGACAATTGTTCCCTGCGCGCGGCCAAGCGTGGCTGCAACCAGGGGGTCTGTGGTGCTTGCACCGTGATGATCGACGACTTGCCGGTGCGGGCCTGCCTGACGATGGCCGGCGCCTGCAGCGGGCGCGCCATCACCACGCTGGAAGGATATGGCGACGACCCTCTGATGGGCCGCCTGCAAGAGGCGATGAACGCCTCGGGCGGGGTGCAATGCGGGTTCTGCACCAGCGGCGTGCTGATCACGGCACGCAATCTTCTGGCGGAAACTCCGCGCCCTGCGACCGCAGATATCCGCAACGCCCTGTCGGGCAACCTGTGCCGCTGCACCGGATATGTACGGATCGTCGAGGCGATCGCGGCTGCGGTCGAAGAGGTGACAGGATGAGCGACGATTTCAATCCCGCAGTCAACACCGCCGTCGGCCGGTCGACCCCCAAGTTGGAAAACCGCGAAAAAGTGACAGGTCGCGCCGAGTACATCGATGACCTCTATCGCCCGAATATGCTGCACGCGGCCATTCTGGGCAGCCCCTTCGCCCATGCGCGCATCCTGTCCTACGATGTGAGCGAGGCACTCGCCGCTCCCGGAGTTGTCGACGTCATCACCGGGGCTGACGTGCCGGACGGTCGGATGGGTGCCTTCATCAAGGATGAACATGCGCTGGCCAAGGGCAAAGTCCTTTACCTGGGCGAGCCCGTGGCGGCGCTGGCGGCCGAAACGCTCGAACAGGCGCGCGCCGCGATCAATCTGATCCGGGTGGAATACGAGGAATTGCCTGCGGTCCTGTCGCCAGAAGATGGGCTGGCCCCGGACGCGCCCATACTGCACGAGGCGCTGGCCGATTACGTCAAGGTCTTCGATGCGGGCAGCACCGGTAACCTGTGTTCGCGCACCGAACTGGCCGAAGGCGACGTCGATGCCGCTTGGGCGGATTGCGCCGTGATCGTCGAGGGCGAATTCACGACCCAGGCCCAGGCCCATGTCGCGATGGAACCCTGCGGCGCGCTCGCCGAAATGGACGCGCAGGGCCGCGTCACGCTGTGGTCGGCGAACCAGTCGGTGTTCCGGGTGCAGGCCAATGTCTGCGAGTCCCTGCAACTGCCCATGTCCAGGCTGCGCAGCCTGACGCCCCGCGTGGGCGGCGGGTTCGGCAACAAGATGGAGGCGCATATCCAGCCCCTGACGGTGGCCCTGGCCATGAAAACCGGGCGGCCCGTCAAATGTGTCCTCACCCGCGAGGAAGATTTCGAGATCGTACGCGCCCGGCATCCCTTCAAGATCCGCATGAAGACCGGCGCCGACTCCCAAGGCCGCCTGATCGCCCGCGACTGCGAGGTGCTGCTGGATTGCGGGGCCTTTGCCGACGACAGCCCCGGCGTGATGGGATACGCGCTTCTGATGTCGGGCGGGCCCTACCGGATCCCAAACCACCGCGCCACCGGCAAGCTGGTCTATACCAACAAGCTGCGCTTCGGGGCCTATCGCGGTTTCGGCAATCCCCAGGTCACCTTCGCCAGCGAACAGCAGATCGACGAGATCGCGCGCAGGCTGTCGCTCGATCCCATCGAGATGCGCCGCCGCAACCTTCTCCAGGCGGGGGATGGCTGGTTCGTCGGACCGAAGATCGCGTCCAATGGCTTGGCCGCCTGTCTAGACGCGGTCGAGAAGGCCTCACATTGGGGACGCAAGCCTGATGGTATGCCCGGCAAGCGGCGCGCCAGGGGCATCGCCCTGTCGGCCCATATCTCGGGGCTTCTGGGCACGGGCGCCATCGTGCGGATGCTGGAAGACGGCACCATCTCGCTCAACACCGGGGCGACGGATATCGGCCAGGGATCGGACACGGTTCTGGCGCAGATCTGCGCCGAGACGCTGAAGGTGCCGGTGGACATGATCTCGGTCGCCAGTCCCGACACTGACGGATCCCCCTATAACTGGGGCACGACCGCAAGTCGCGTGACCTATACAACGGGCCGCGCGGTCGCGGGGGCTGCGGGCGCGGTGTTGCGCCAGGCGATGGACCATGCTGCCGAAATGCTGGACGTTCCGGTCGAGGATCTGGAACTGCGCGAAGGCGGGCGCATCGCGATCAGGGGTTCGAACACCGATCTGCCCTTTGCCGCGATCTCGGGCCGCGCCCATTGGGCCAAGGGGGGGCCGATCGTCGGCAGCCACACGCTGGTTTTCGACGAACCGACCCACGACCCCAAGCGCGCGATCGCGCTGGGCCTGCCTTTCCCGCGCATCGGGGTCTTCAGTTTCGCGGCGACCGTAGTGGATCTGGACATCGACGACGTCACCGGCCAGGCGCGCGTTACCGAAGCTTGGAGTGCCGTCGACGTAGGCCGCGCGATCAATCCGCGCCTCGTGGACGTCCAGATCGAAGGCGGCTTCATCCAGGGTATGGGCTTCGCGCTTTACGAGGAGATGGTCTGGGACGGGCCGAAACTGGCAAACCCTTCCCTTCTGGACTACAAGGTTCCTACCTCCGCCGACAGCCCGCACGTGCATTCGATCATCGTCGAAGACCCTGAACCCAGTGGGCCCTTCGGCGCCAAGGG
>CAZNMV010000416.1:0-2955 GCA_964573835.1 uncultured Aestuariivita sp.
TGCCCTCGCGCTCGAAGGATCCGGAGAAGATTTCGTTCTTGGTGGGGCCCGACCTTGGAAGGCCGCAACCGGTAAGAATGCTGGCGGCGACGCAAATGGCGACCCACCGTGCACGGGTGTTGTTCCTGACTGTCACTGCTCGGTCTCCTCGACCTTTTATTGCCTGCCTCGGCTATTTTGAGGAAAGCCTAGATCCGCAGAATTCGATTTTCCAGTTTTCCGACAGCCTTCTAGAAGACGACGCGCAGGTGTTGCGGCCTCGCCGCATCTTCGGCTTTAGCGGTCAGGATGCGTTCCGTGGGGCTTTCCGCCGCCAGCATCAGGTCGGGCAATTGCCGCAACAGTTTTCTCCGGCTCCGAAATGCATAGAAGCCGCCCGGCACCTGCGAGGTCGCCAGAAGGAAGGCGCGGTATACGAGATAGGCCTCCCTGTCGGGTAAAGCCGGCGCCCGGTAGAACGCCTCGACAGGCTGCTCCGAGACGAATTCCGGGCGCCGATAAACTGCCTTCCCGAATGCTTTCAGCGGCAGCCCGCGCCATAGCGCCTGCTCGGCCGCTGTCGAATTGACCGTGACAGCGCTGCGTGCGCTGTCGAGTAGCCGGGCCAGCTTGCCACCCGAGACGAAATGCACGCGTCCTTCCAGCCCATGCCGCGCCGTCAGTTTTCGGATCAGAGGACGAAGCGGCTCGCGTCCGTCCTCCAATGGATGTGCCTTCACCACAAGGTGGTGATGCGCGGGCGCACCGGCGGCAAACCCGCGAAATACCACCTTCAGGAATTCCGCCTGACTGGCGAACGGGCCGTTGTCCCGGAAATTCGCGTCATGGGCCAGTTGCATCAGTACGACATGATAGGGAAACCCGCCCAGCAGAATGCGCTGGCTTGCCAGCCAGCGCCCAAGGGCGCGATAGGGCATCTCGACAAGGCGCAGCGCATGAAGACCGAATTCGCGCGCGACACCGGGGGCGCGATGCGGCCGATATGCGGGGTAGCGCCGGGCACCTGCCATCAGCAGCCCGTGATAGACCGCCCCCCAGAACATGTGGGCGCGCATGTCGCCCCAGCGATCTGGCGCTTCCATCAGGGCGGTTGTGCCCGCATCCAGGGCACGGCGCATCTGGTCGAGCGTCAGAGCCGCCGTCGCGGAACTCGCATTTGCCCCGCCGCGTTCATAGGTCACCCAGTAGGGCCGCAGATAACCTTCTTCCAGCACATGCGGAGTCAGCCCCCGCTCGGCGGCCAGGGACAGCGCTTGCCGGTGCAGTAGCCGCGTGGCGCCGTAACAAACGATGTCGGTGATGCCATGCGTTGCCAGAAACCCGTCCAGCCACGCGCGCCAGCCGTCGGGTCCCGCACAATAGGCGATGTATCCCGGTCCCCGCCACAGCCCGCCATCGCCCGCGTTGAAGCCCACGCGCCAGACCTCTGCGCCCGCCTCGCGCAAACGCGCGGCCAAGGCCGCGCAGAAGGGGCCATGCGGCCCCTGAAGGAAAAGAAAGCGCCGCTGTGCGCGGTCGGATCGCCCGGTCATGCAGATGTCATAGGCAAGCCCGCACGCCCTGTCACCTGCCACCATGTCTTGCGCCGCCGCGGGAAGCGCTTTACCCCGGTCGCAGGAAAGGGAGAGCGGCCATGTTCACCGGCATTGTCACCGATATGGGCGAGGTTCTGAGCCTTCAGCAGGCGGGCGACCTTACGGTCAGGATCGCCACCGTCTATGACATCGACACGATCGACATCGGCGCCTCCATCGCCTGCGATGGGGTCTGTCTGACGGTGGTCGCCCTCGGGGCCGATCCCAGGCCCTGGTTCGAGGTGCAGGTTTCCGCCGAAACCGTCTCCAAGACCAATCTCGACACCTGGGCGGCGGGGCGGAGGATCAATCTCGAACGCGCGCTTCGTGTTGGTGATGAACTTGGCGGGCATATCGTTTCGGGCCATGTCGATGGTGTGGCCGAGATCGTGGCCATGCGCGACGAGGGCGACAGCACACGCTTTACTTTCCGGGCCCCGGCGGAGCTGGCGCGTTTCATCGCGCCCAAGGGTTCGGTCGCGCTCAACGGCACCTCGCTCACGGTGAACGAAGTCGAGGGCGCCGATTTCGGCGTCAACATCATCCCGCACACCAAGACCGTAACCACCTGGGGCGCGTCGAAAGTTGGTGATCGCGTCAATCTCGAAATCGACACGCTGGCACGTTACGTCGCCCGTCTGGCCGAGGCATCATGAGCGGGCCTGGCCATAATCAGGGCCCGACAATGGAGCAGGGCGGTGCCTGGCGCCGCTATGCCTGGACCCGCGCACGTACCGAGCTTTTGCCGACGCTTCCCATCGAAGTCGCGCGACGCCGTGTCCGCCGCGCCGGAGAACTGGGAATCGATTACAAGTCTTACGCCGGGATACGCGCAGCAACGGGGCGCGATATCGTGGCGCTTTTGTTCTCCTCGAACGCGCTGCGGCTTCTGCAGGACGACCGCATCGACCCCGAACGCGCACAGCGGCTGACGGCACTCCGTCAGGCCGATCTTCTGGCGCTTGTGCATCCGCCTCATGACCCGGCGCGCACACTTGGCCGGAATCCGATTCTGATCGGTGCGGACGCGGCCCCAGGGCTCGCCCAGACCTGGCGCCAGACCCGCGAAAGGGTCCTGACCCTGAAGGGCAAGATTCCTGCTGACGGGGTCGTGGTCATCGGGGAAACACATCTGGAACGCGGCTGGGCAGATGCCGCCCGGCTTGCCGGCTATATCGACGCCGACCGTTACTTCGCCTGACGCCTCGCCGCCGGTCACGGCGTCCCCTGCTTTCGTCGAAATCGCCACACCCTGATCCGGGCTCCGCTCCTTGTGGCAGGCTGTGCAGGTGGTCTTGCGCTGTCCGTCCACCAGGGGGGCATACCGAGGTCATTGGCAGAGCGCAGCACCGCTCCGCTGGCATTGCCGGCGCTCTTGTTC
>CAZNMV010000417.1:0-2953 GCA_964573835.1 uncultured Aestuariivita sp.
CGCCTTGATCGGTCAACCGCTCGCCGACGAGGCGGCGGCCCTTCTGCAGGGCGACGCGCCGGTGTCGCGCTTCACCGCGCTCTTCATCCGCTGAGGCGCGCGAGTCCTTCGCCCAAAAGCGCCAGCGCCCGGTCGCGGGCGGCCCCGCGCACCGATGCGCGGCCCCGCGCGCCGAACTCGACCGTTTCGGTGAAGACGGGTTGCCCTGCGACGGCCAGCCCGAAACAGACGCGGCCTTCTGGCTTGTGCTCGGACCCGCCGGGGCCCGCGATCCCGGTCACCGACACGGCGACCCGTGCCTCTGATCGGGCCAGAGCGCCTTCGGCCATCTCGCGCGCGACCTCTTCCGACACCGCGCCATGGGCGGCAAGCGTGGCGTCCTTCACCCCCAGCATCGCGGTCTTGGCCGCGTTGGAATAGGTGACGAACCCCCGGTCCACCACCGCCGACGACCCCGCCACATCGGTGAGTGCTGCCGCCACCATGCCGCCCGTGCAGCTTTCGGCGGTGGCGACCATCGCGCGTTTTTCCTTTGCCAGATCAATGATTTGCACGGCATTCATAACCCAAGAACCCCGTGCCACAGCCCGGCCATAGCCGCAACGCCCAAGCCCGCGAAGACCCCCGCGATCACGTCGTCCAGCATTACGCCCAGCGGGCCGCCCTTGCGGTCGGCCCAGCCGACCGGCCCCGGTTTCCAGATGTCGAACAGCCGGAACAGCAGGAACGCCGCCACCCATCCGGGCCAGAGCGCGGTGACCGCCAGCCCATGCGCCCAGGCGGGCCAGGACACCGCCCAAAGCGCGATCCACATGCCCGCCACTTCGTCGATGACGATCCAGGACGGGTCGTGATCGCCCGCGCCCACTGTGACCTGCGCTGTCGCCCACCAGCCCAGACCGAATGCGATCACCGTCGCCACGGCCAGCAGCGGAAACCCCCCCGCCATATGCAGCGCCAGGGCCACGGGAAGCGCGGCAAGCGACCCCCAGGTGCCGGGCGCAGGCCGCAGCAGGCCCGCGCCGAAGAAGGTGGCGATGACCCGCGCGGGCGTCATCCCGCAACCAGCGCCGCGGTCGCGAGTGCGGCGATCCCTTCGCCCCGCCCGGTAAAGCCCAGCCGCTCCGACGTCGTGGCCTTGACCGACACGCGCGCGGGCTCGATCCCCATGATCCGCGCCATTTCCGCCTGCATGGCCATCGCATGCGGCCCGATCTTGGGGAATTCGCAGACCAGCGTGCAATCGGCGTTGGCGATGCGGAAGCCCATAGAAGCGGCAAGCTCGACCGCATGGCGCAGGAAGATCTCGCTCGCGGCACCTTTCCATTGCGGATCGCTCGGCGGGAAGTGTCGCCCGATGTCCCCTTGCGCCAAAGCGCCATAGATCGCGTCGGTCACCGCGTGCATGCCCACATCGGCATCCGAATGCCCGTCAAGCCCGCGGTCGAAGGGCACGCGCACACCGCACAGCGTCACATGATCCCCCGGCCCGAAGCGGTGCACGTCATAGCCGTTGCCCAGTCTGATATCCATCTTGCCCCGCAGGATGCGCCCGGCGCGTTCGAAATCGCCGGGCAGGGTGATCTTGATGTTGTCGGGGTGGCCTTCCACGATGGCGACGTCAAGCCCCGCGGCGCGCGCAACCTCCACATCGTCGGCCGCGCCCCCCGGATGCGCGCGGTGCGCGGCCAGAATCGCGTCATAGCGAAAGCCCTGCGGCGTCTGCGCCGCGTAAAGCCCGCTGCGGTCGCGGGTGCCGGTGACAAGGCCGGCTTCCCCGGTCCAGAGCGCATCGGTCACCGCCAGAGCGGGCGCCGCGCCGTCATGGGTGTCAAGCGCCCGCAGCACCCGCCCGATCGTCGCCGCATCGACCAGCGGGCGGGCGACGTCATGGATCAGAACGCGGGTTATCCCCATGGTTTCAATTGCTTCCAGACCGTTTCTCACGGATTGGTCCCGGGTCGCCCCGCCTTTGGCAAGGATCAGATCGCCACCGGCGAACTCCGCCCAGGCCGCGCGGTCCTCGGGCGACAGAACCAGCACGACACGCGTCACGTCCGCCACGGCGCGGAAGGCGTCGATCGTCCAGTCGGCCACCCGCCGCCCGGCCAGCGGCTGCCACTGCTTGGGTGTGCCGCCCCCGGCGCGCATCCCGCGCCCCGCGGCAACGATGATCGCGGCGGTGGTCATGGGGGGTCTCCGGTCCGGTGGCGTGTTGCCCGTTCTTACGAAGTGACGCGAGGCGCGGCAATCGCCCGGTTCCGAATGCCTAAAAATTCATCACTTGCCGATTTTTCAGCCGCCGGATCCCCGCGTCTGATTGAGGATTCGCCCGCAACGCCCTAGGTCAGGGTCAAAGAAGGATGCATGCGTGATCCCGCAGGACCTCAGGACAGCTTTGGAAACCCCGGTCTTCCTGGCCCCCATGGCCGGGATCACCGACCGGCCGACCCGTGACCTCGTCCGGTCCTTCGGCGCCGGGCTTGTGGTCAGCGAAATGGTCGCCAGTCAGGAAATGGTCCAGTCCAAACCCGGCTTCCGCGAAAAGGCCGAGATCGGTGCCGATGCCGAAGGCACCGCCGTGCAGATCGCGGGGCGCGAGGCGCAGTGGATGGCCGAAGCCGCCCGCATGATCGAAGGGCAGGGCGCGCGGATCATCGACATCAACATGGGTTGTCCCGCCCGCAAGGTTACCAATGGCTGGTCCGGTTCGGCGCTGATGCGCGCGCCCGATCACGCGCTGTCGCTGATCGACGCGGTGGTGCACGCGGTCTCGGTCCCCGTCACGCTGAAGATGCGGCTTGGCTGGGACAATGATTGCCTGAACGCGCCCGACATCGCCGCCCGGGCCGAAGCCGCCGGCGTGCAGATGATCACCGTGCATGGCCGCACCCGCTGCCAGTTCTACAAGGGCCTCGCCGACTGGGCCGCGATCCGCGCGGTGAAAGAGGCG
>CAZNMV010000418.1:0-2933 GCA_964573835.1 uncultured Aestuariivita sp.
GCACGATCAACGGGCTGGGCGAACGCGCGGGCAACACCGCGCTGGAAGAGGTGGTCATGGCGCTGAAGGTGCGCGGCGACATCATGCCCTTCACGACCGGCATCGACACGAAGAAGATCATGCACATCTCGCGCCGGGTCTCGACCGTGTCGGGCTTCCCGGTGCAGTTCAACAAGGCGATCGTGGGCAAGAACGCCTTCGCGCATGAAAGCGGCATCCATCAGGACGGGATGCTGAAGAATGCGGAGACCTTCGAGATCATGCGCCCCGAGGATGTGGGTCTGGCCGGCACCTCGCTGCCGCTCGGCAAGCATTCGGGCCGCGCGGCGCTGCGCGCCAAGCTCAAGGACCTCGGCGTCGAAGTGGGTGACAACCAGCTCAAGGACCTCTTCGTGCGGTTCAAGGAGCTCGCCGACCGCAAGAAGGAGGTCTATGACGACGACATCCTCGCGCTCGTGTCGGCCACGGGCGACGACAACGATCACTTGCAGATCGTGTCGCTCAAGGTGGTCTGCGGCACCGGCGGCCCGGCCGAGGCCGTGCTGGAAATGGAAGTCGGCGGGCAAGAGAAGATGGCGACCGCCAGCGGCGACGGCCCGGTCGACGCCACCTTCCGCGCGGTGCGCAAGCTGCACCCGAACGCGGCGAAGCTCCAGCTCTACCAGGTGAACGCGGTCACCGAAGGCACCGACGCGCAGGCGACGGTCAGCGTGCGTCTGGAAGAAGACGGCGTCATCGCCACAGGTCAGTCGGCCAATACCGATACGGTCGTCGCCTCGGCCATGGCCTATGTCGCGGCGCTGAACCGGCTGATGGTGCGCCGCCAGAAGATGGGGCCGGGCAGCGATGCGCGCGCGATCAACTGGAAGGAACTGTCCTGAGGGTCAGTCCTTTCGGTTGAGAACATTCTCGGCAAAGGCCTTCCCGAAGGCCTTTTGCTGTTCCGCGCCCGCCTCGCTCTGGTGCTTCGCCTTCCAGTCCGACATCGGCATGCCGTAATAGATTTCCCGCGCCGCGTCCTTGTCCATGTCGATGCCGCGGTCGTTCGCGGCCTCCTGATACCAGCGGGCGAGGCAATTGCGGCAGAAGCCTGCGAGGTTCATCAGGTCGATGTTCTGAACGTCGGTGCGGTCTTCCATCAGGTGCTGCCGCAGGCGGCGGAAGGCGGCGGCTTCCAGTTCGATGCGGGTCTGGTCGTCCATGGGGCAGGTTCCTTCTTGCTCGGGGTCAATCTAGGACAGATGGCGCGCGGTTTCAAAGCGGAGCCGGTCTTCGACGCGAAGACCGGGACGGAGCCTGACGCAGGCTCCGGGCGCGGATGTCCACGTCGGACATCCGCCCGGAAACCGCGTCGGTTTCCGGCCCCTCAGACCCCCGACAGCACCAGTGCGCGTTCGAGGATCGGCGCCAGCCGCTCGGCCCAGTGCCTCTGCCCCGCCTCGTCTGCGATCAGATCGTTGCGGATCTCGATCAGCACGTTGGGCCGCCCCTGCCGCAGCGCGTGCCGCTCGATCGCGTCGCCCGGCAGATGGCCGGAATAGGGCTCATTGTCGCCCACGCAGAGATCGCCTTCGGCCTCCAGAAGCCCGATCAGCGGCCGCGCCAGCCGGTCGTCGCCCGCATAGAGCACGCCCACCTGCCAGGGCCGCGGATCGCGCCCGCGCAATTGCCGCGTGAAGGAATGGACCGACAGGATCACCGCATGCGGCAGCGCCGACAGCCGGGCGAGCTGGTCGTCATAGGGCAGGTAACAATCCCGCATCCGCCGCGCGACCTCGTCCGGCCCGGCATGGCGGTTCGCCGGGATGACCGATCCGTCGTACAGCTTCATCACCAGCGTCGGATCATCCGCCCCCCGGTTCGGATCGATCACGAGGCGCGAGAAGTTCGATGCGACCACGGGGGCATCCAGCACCTCGCCCAGATGCCGCGCGACGCCGTAGGCGCCGACGTCATAGGCAATGTGCCGCTCCATATCCGTGCGGTGCAGGCCCAGATCGCCGCCGTTCACTTCCGGGGGCACGACATTTGTGGCGTGATCGCAGGTAATCAGCCAGCGGCCGGGCCTTGTTTCGCCATGGATGAAAAAGGGGGAATAGGTCATGGGCCTGTCATCTTGCGCGACGCAGATCTAGATCAGTTGCCCGGCAATGGGAATTGCGCGATAAGCGCGGCGCGCCTGTTTGCGATAACATGCGCATGCACAGGAAAGGCAGAGGGATGAGACGGTCGAGAAACGTCAAGATCGTGGCCACACTCGGCCCGGCATCGCAGACATACGAGATGATCCGCGCGCTGCACGAGGCGGGCGCGGATGTCTTCCGGCTGAACATGTCGCACGGCACCCATGACGAGATCGCCGCGAAACACGCGATCATCCGCCAGATCGAAGGCGACGTGGGCACACCCATCGCGATTCTCGCCGATCTGCAGGGCCCGAAGCTGCGCGTCGGCACCTTCGCAAACGATGCCGAGGATCTGGCCGAAGGTGCGGCCTTCCGGCTCGACCTCGACCCGGCCGAGGGCGACGCGACCCGCGTCTGCCTGCCCCATCCCGAGATTTTCGCGGCGTTGAGGCCCGGTGCGCATCTTCTGGTGAACGACGGCAAGATCCGCCTGAAGGTCGAGGGCTGCGGCACGGATTTCGCTGATTGCACCGTGATTGCGGGCGGCACGATTTCGAACCGCAAGGGCGTCAACGTGCCCGACGTGGTGCTGCCGCTGGCGGCCTTGTCCGAGAAGGACCGCGCCGATCTGGAATTCGCCTGCGAACTTGGTGTCGACTGGCTGGCCCTGTCCTTCGTGCAGCGCCCCGAGGACGTGGCCGAGGCGCGCGCGCTGGTGCGCGGCCGCGCCGCGATCCTGTCGAAGATCGAAAAGCCCGCCGCGGTCGAGGCCTTCGACGCGATCCTTGCCGCGAGCGACGGCATCAT
>CAZNMV010000419.1:0-2928 GCA_964573835.1 uncultured Aestuariivita sp.
CATGACGCAGGTTGAACAAGACATTGTTGCGGCAGACCTCTTCCAGAAGATGCTCGGGCGGGTTGCGGTAGCTCCAGATATAGGCCATTCCGCCGATCTCGACGGGGCCAAGCTGAGGGTGATCAAAGGATTTCCAATCGCGAAAGCCCTTGGTCCCCACATTCTTCACCACCCAGCGGTACAACTGCCGCTGTACCTCGGCATTGCGCGGACCGAGGTTGTAGTATCCCTTCTTTTCCACCCCTGCCGCCGTCTCGATGTCCCACAGCTCGGTCGAGAAGCAGATGATCCCCATTTCCTCGTAAACCCAATCCTTGAGCGAGCCATGCCGGACCTTGGATTTGTCGGGTGTGAATTCCTCATAGGTCGAGATGACCGGATATCCCGTCAGCCGCGTGCCGACCTCACCGATGGCCTTGTAAAGCGTAAGGTCGCGCGGGCTCATCTCGGCGTCATATTTCATCATCGAGGGGCGCAAGATGATGCCGCCATGGGTGTGGTAGGCGCACATCCCGCAGATATTGGGGTTATCGAGGATAAGCCGCCCCATCCCCATCGCCTCGGGTTCCGAGAACGGATATTCCCCCGCCCCGTATTCGCGCGGCGACCAGTTGATCGGAAAGTTGCGGTTCATGTTGCCGTCCTGACCGGGGACGATCTTCACATGCACGCCGTCAAAATCGCGGATCATGCCTTCGGGATAGACGCGGTAGTACTGACCGCCCTCTTCGCCGGGCTCGCGCTGGATCATCAGCGCGGGTTCTTCGGGGTCGATCTTCCACTCGCCACGAGGGTCGGGGACGCGCATGTTCACGATAAAGCCGTCGCCGTCGATGTCTTGCGGGATCAGGCCGTCAAGCCTGTCCTCTCCGGGCAGGAAGCGGCCGTTTCCGCACCATGGATGATAGGGCGCCTTGAGCGCGAATTCGGCGCCGTCGGGGTTGATGCGCGGAATGATGTGAAAGACCTGTTGGTCAACCAGCCGCGTCACCTCTTCGTCGGTGCCATATTGCGTCAAGAGGTGATGGATCGCGTAAAGCGCGGTGGCGCTGGTGGCGTGTTCCTCGGCGTGGATCTGTGCGTCGATATAAAAGGCGGGCTTGTCAGACCCCGGCCCGGTATCGGGGTTCGTGATCTCCATTGCCCAGACGTCGCGGCCGCGGTGGGATTTGGCGATGGACCGCAGCGTGGCAAGCCGCGGATAGGCTGCCGCGAGCGCCTGAAGATGAGCCGTCAGGGCGTCGTAATCGTGGTAGGTGTCGAAGGCGATATGCATTGCGGGCTCCTGCGGGCGTCAGGAGCGCCCGAAATGTTCCATGATGGCAGCGGCGTATTTGATGCCCTTGAGATACATGTCGATGTGGATGTTCTCGTCGGGGGCGTGAAGATTGGCGCCGGGGTTGGCAAAACCTGTCAGCACGCAAGGGATCCAGACATGTCGAAGGATTGCACCTTCGGCAGAGACGCCGTTGACCACGGGCAATTCGCCGTAAACTTCGGTCGCGGCGGCGATGATGGCCTGGCTGATGTCTTCCTTCACACTGATCTTGTAGGGCGGTTCGGCCCCGTCAAAGGCGCGCACCTCGATATGGCCGAAGCCGTGCTTTTCCAGATGCGCCTTGATTTTCCGGATCGCGGCATCGGGCTGCATGTTAGGAATGAGCCGGAAATCAAGTCGGGCGCGCGCCTCGTTGGGCACGATGGTCTTGGTGCCCGGGCCTGTATAGCCTGCGATGATGCCTTGGATATTGGCTGTCGGCTCATAGGCGCGGGCGCGCACGGCGTCGGCCCCGTCACGGCCCAGCACAAATTCTTCGATCCCCCATTCGCGCTTCATTTCGGCCGTATCGATGCGGGCGGCCTTGGCCTGCACCTGCTCTTCGTCCTCGGGGGTCAGCTGCCAGATGCCTTCGGCCCAGTCCTCGATCAAGATACGGCGGTCACGGTCGAGAATGGTGTTGAGCGCCCAGATCAGTTCCCATACCGGCGCAGGCACCAGCGGAAAATTCAGCGAATGGATGTCGGTCTTGGCGCCGCGCGCGACAAGTTCGACGAAAAGCACCGACTTCAGCCCGAGCGAAACATCGGGCACGTCGGTTCCGGTTTCCACCGACCCGTCAAGGCAATGCATCCCGTCGGCCGCCAACAATTCCTTGTTGCGTTCAGCCCATGCCGCAAGATTGGGCGAGCCGATCTCTTCCTCGCCCTCGGTCAGGAACTTGAGGTTCGCAGGCACTTCGCCTCGCACCTGAAGAAAGGCTTTCGCGGCCTTGGTAAAGGCCAGAACGCCCGACTTGTTGTCGGTGGCGCCCCGCCCATAAAGCACGCCGTCCACAATAGCACCCGACCACGGGCCACCATGCGTCCAGGCTTCGATGGGTTCGGGGGGCTGCACATCGTAATGGGCGTAGCACAAGATCGTCTTGGCCGGGCGCTTTGCAGGCAAGTGACCGAACACGACCGGCGGCCCCTGATCGAGTTCATGAAATTCGGCCGGCAGCCCGTCGCGATGCATCAGGTCGCGCAACCATTCCGCCGTCTCGCGCAAGCCGATGTTCTGAGCGCTGATCGAGGGTCGCTGTACAAAGGCCTGAAGGTCGGCGATGCACTCATCCGCATGCGCGTCGATCCAGTCATAGACGGCCTGCATCTGGGGCGAAGGGGGGGCGGCGGTGGTCATTCAGGGTGCTCCATGGAGAGGTCCCAGGCATTCAGGCGCTGACCTGACAGCGCCATCCGGGGGGTGGCGGAAAGCCAGGCGAAAGCGGGGGCAAGGCGGATCGGATCAACCCATTTCGCGCGCAGCTCTGGGGTGTAGTTTGTCTCGGACATGGGCGTATGCATCGCCATGCCCGGCGTGATAGTGTGGGATGCGATGCCATGGGCTTCACCCTCCATGGCCAGACATTTGGAAAACCCCTCGAGCGC
>CAZNMV010000420.1:0-2917 GCA_964573835.1 uncultured Aestuariivita sp.
GCCAGTACGAGGCGGCCTATTCCGTCTCGCTCGGTTACCGCGACACGATGCGCTATGTGATCTTGCCCCAAGCCTTGCGGCGCATCCTGCCGGCGTTGGGAAATCAGCTGATATACATGCTGAAGATGTCCTCGCTGGTTTCGGTGATCGGGATGCAGGAGCTGACGCGAAAGGCCAATGAACTGGTTGTGGTCGAATATCGCCCGCTGGAGATCTACACGGTTCTGGTGCTGGAATACCTCGTGCTGATCCTGATTGTTTCGAGCGGCGTCCGCTGGCTGGAACGCCGCTTGCAGTCAGACGAGCGCTGAGGCCGAGTGCCAGTAACCCGCCGGAGAAAACCACTCCCTGCGCGTCGTCGAGCCGCAATCGCATACTTTCAACGGCCCGCATACCACGGGCGCGAGGCTGTGTTTGGCATCTGGCCAGATACGGTTTTCGGGTGGCCGGGCTGGGGATCGATCCGAGCATCTTGAAGGCTGAAAAGGCACTTGCGCTCGGTGCCGTCTTCCATGCGCATCCGTCCTGAAGAACAGGCTGGTAGCCGTGCAAGGAAACATCTGATCAAAGGTTACGGCTTCGACTTCTGCTGTGCAGCGCTGGCCGGCCGGTCACCTGTTCTCCAGACATGCCCCGGACTGCCAGATCATGCCGAACACGGCATGTTTGTCAGACTTTCGGATACCGGGGTCTTCGCCGCGTCAGCGACCGGGCTACATCAGCAGCCCGGGTAGCCACAGAGACAGGATGGGGAAGCCCGCGATAAGTCCCAGCACCACGATCTCGGCCAGAAGGAACAGGCCGATGCCCACGAAGATGGTCTCCAGCCGCACCTTGTCACCCACGATCGACTTGATGACGAAGACGTTCAGCCCGATGGGTGGCGTGACCAACCCGATTTCCAGCAGCTTGATGACCAGAACGCCGAACCAGATCAGCGACAGGTCGTAGCTGTCGACGATGGGAATGGTGAGCGGCAGCGTCAGCAGGATGATCCCGATCGGGTCAAGGAACATTCCCAGCAGAAGGTAGAACAGCACGATCAGGAACAGCACCGTGACCATCGACAGCTGCGATGCCGAGATCCAGTCGCCGATGGCGTTCGACAGGCCCGTCAGTGCGATGAAGCTGACATAGATCTTTCCCGCCAGCGCGATGGCGAAAATCATGGAGGACTGGAACACGCTTTCCCGCAAGGCTGAAAAGATCTTGGCCAGCGTCAGCCGCCGCAGGGCGAGGCCCAGCACCAGCGCCGCGATGGCACCGACGCCCGCGGCCTCGGACGGGGTGAAGAAGCCCGCGTAGATGCCGCCGATCACGATGACGAACAGCACGATGATCGACCAGCACCGGCCCAGACTGCGCCAGCGTTCGGACGCGCTGATGGTTTCCTGCGGGCGCGGCGCGGCCTCGGGGCGCAGGCTGGCCCAGATGTAGATGACCACGAGGTAGGCCGCCAGCGACAGCAGCCCCGGAATGATCGCCGCCATGAACAGCCGCGCGATGGATTGCTCGGCGAAGACGCCATAGAGGATGAACAGGATGGACGGCGGGATCAGCGACCCCAGCGTGCCGCCGATGGCGACCGATCCCGTGGCCAGCGATTTCGAATAGCCGAACTTCAGCATCTCGGGGATGGCGATGCGTCCCATGGCGGCCGCGCAGGCGACCGATGATCCGGTGATCGCCGAGAACCCGCCGCAGCCCACGACCGAGGCCATGGCCACGCCGCCGGGCAGGCGCGCCAGCCACAGGCGCGCTGCGCGGTAGATGTCGGTGGTGAAGCCTGCCTCATAGGCCAGATGGCCCATCAGCACGAAGAGCGGCACTGTCGCGAGGCTGTAGTTCTTGAGGAAGTCGTAGGGCCCGTTGGCGATCAGTGACAGTGTCGGGCGCCAGGCGAACTGGGGCATGAAATCGGCCCCCGGACGCCAGGAAAAGATGATGAAAATCCCAACCGAGGCCGAGATGCCCAGCGCCGCGGCGATGGGCACGCGGATCGCCAGAAGCACAAGCGTGATGATCAGTGTGACCAGTCCGACGACAAGGGGGTCCAAGGATCAGACCTCCCCATGCGCCGAGGCGGGCGCGTCTTCGTCGTGACCGGTGATCGAGGTGTGCAGCCCCTGGCCGATGCTGACCAGCAGGCGCAGAAAGAACAGGGTGATCGCGAAGCCGAAGACCGCCTTCATCGGCCAGGTCGGGATCTGCAGGACCCCGTCGTAATAGGCGCCCTTCGAGATCTCGTCCGGCATCCGGCGCACGATCATGAAGCCGATGCCGCCGAAGAAGATCGCCATCGCGAAGGCCCCGAAGGCGCGCAACGCGCCCTTGGCGCGGGTGCCCAGCCAGTCGGTGGTCACGGTCACGGTGATATGCCCGCGCAGCCGTTCCACATAGGCCAGCGGCAGGGTGATCACGGCGACGTTCAAAAGCCCCACCATCAGCAGGTCGTCGGGCAGGGGGCGCAGGAACAGCACCCGTCCCAGGATCGAGGCGACCACGATCCCCCCCATCGTCAGAAGCACGATGCCTGCCAACACCAGCGCGGCATTCTCGAGCAGGTCTTGGGCCCGGCGGAGCCCTCTCGGTATCGCGGTCATGATGTCTGCTGCCCGATCCTCGTGCCCTGGGGGGCGGGAAACGACCGGGGGCGCAGGTGGCGCCCCCGGCCCGGCGATGTCGACGCTTACTTCCAGGGATAGCCGTTCGCGGCCACGTCCTGCTTGTACTTGTCGGTCAGCGCGATCCAGTCGGCGAAGATTGCCTCGCCGTCCAGACCCTTCTCGTTGGCCTTGGACTTCCAGTTCGCGGAATCGGCCAGCGCCACATCGACCAGCGCCTGGCGCATGCTCTCGGGCGCGTCGATCATGGTGATCGCCTTGCCATCGACCCCGGCGGCCAGCTTGGCCTTGGT
>CAZNMV010000421.1:0-1181 GCA_964573835.1 uncultured Aestuariivita sp.
ATTTTTTAATTGTATATTTTCCATAAGGGCATAATAACCCATATTTTATTAAATGAATGTATGGGTGGGCGCATTCCGGCACCCTGCAACATCTTGCCGTGCGATCCGCGATTTCATTCCGGATCATGCCGATACAACGATGTTGACAGAACGGGAGAATCGCGACCATCCTGCATTTGTGTCAGACGTTAAGGGCCAGCCATGACCATTTGCTTTGCCAGCATCCTGCAATCCGGCCAGCGCTGCCTGACAGGTCTTTCCCGTGGTGCGACGCGATGAGCCTGACCGCCAAGCCGATCCAGCATCATTACGCCTATCAACAGATCGCCGAGGATATTCAGGAGCAGATCCTGCGCGGCGATCTCAAGCCCGGCGACCAGCTGCCGGGCGAGGCCGAGCTGGGCGCGATGTTCGGGGTCACCCGCTCGACCGTGCGCGAGGGGTTGCGGCAACTCGAGGCCGATGGCCTTGTGCATCGTCCCTCGCCCCGCCGGCTTGAGGTCACCTTGCCCCAGGCAGATCAGCTGACAACCCGCGCGGGACGCGCAATGGCGCTGATGAAGGTCACATTCCGCGAATTGTGGGAGGTGACGATGGTCACCGAACCGCTGGCCGCAAGACTGGCGGCCCTGAACGCCACCCCTGACGAGATAGAACAGCTTCAGCACCTGCATGCCGATCTTCTGTCGGCCGAAGGGCAGATGGCGCGCACGATCGAACTGGACGAACAGTTTCACACCCGCATCGCCGAGATGGGCAAGAACCGCGTTCTTGGGCTGGCGCGCGAACCGATCGCGCTGCTGCTGTTTCGCGGCTTCGCCAAGATCGCCCCCTTCGCCCCGCAATTCTACAAACGCCAGATCGAGGCGCATTCGAACATCATCGCCGCGCTGCGCGACTGCGATGGCGAACGGGCCGAAAAATGGGCGCGGATGCATATCGAGGATTTCTGGCGCGGTGCCCGATTGGCGGGCCTCGAGGATGCCATCGCCCTCAGCCCTCGCGCCGTCGCCTGACAGACCCAGACTCAGACCCAGACCCAGACCGCACAGAAACTGCGACCACAGGATCAAGTCGATGACCTTCCAGACGATCACGACGGATATCAAGGACAGCGTCATGACCCTGACGCTGAACCGTCCTGATCGCCTGAACGCGTTCAACCGCCTGATGATGGACGA
>CAZNMV010000421.1:1281-2915 GCA_964573835.1 uncultured Aestuariivita sp.
ATCGGCACCACGATGCAATTGCCGATGGATATCCGCATCGCGTCGGACAGCGCGAAATTCGGCTTTGTCTTCGCCCGGCGCGGGATCGTGCCCGAAGCGGCGTCAAGCTGGTTCCTGCCGCGCCTTGTCGGCATGTCGCAGGCGCTGGAATGGTGCTATTCGGGGCGTGTCTTCGGGGCGGATGAAGCGCTGGCAGGCGGGCTGATCCGGTCGGTTCATGCGCCGGGCGATCTCTTGGACGCTGCCCATGCCATCGCGCGCGAGATTGCCGACAATGCCGCGCCCGTCTCGATCGCGCTGACGCGTCAGATGATGTGGCGCATGGCAGGGGCCGATCACCCGATGCGCGCGCATCAGATCGACAGCCGCGCCATCGCGGCGCGCAGCCTGTCGGACGATGCCGCCGAAGGGGTGGCGAGTTTTCTGGACAAGCGCGCCCCGGACTTTCCCGACCGCGTCTCGACCCGGATGCCGGGGTTCTTTCCGTGGTGGGACGAGCCGGAGTGGAGCCTGCCTGTCCGGACAGGGGCAGCTTCATGACCGACACCATCCTGATCGAACGCGATGGCGCTGTCAGTGTCGTGCGGATCAACGATCCCGACGCGATGAACGCCATGACGCCCGCAATGGCCCAGACCCTGCGCAAGGCCCTGATGGCCGAGGCGGGCCAGGCCCGCGCCATCGTGCTTGCCGGACATCCCCGCGCCTTTTCCGCCGGTGCGAACCTGAATGCGGCGATGCCCGAGGACCCCACCGGCTTTGACGTCGGTCAGACACTCGAGGAAGACTACAACCCCCTTCTGCTCACGATACGTGATCTGCCCGTGCCGCTGATCGCGGCAGTGCGCGGGGCGGCGGCAGGGGTGGGCGCCTCGATCGCGCTGGCCTGCGACATCATCGTGGCGGGGCGGTCGGCCTATTTCCTCGAGGCGTTCTCCCGGATCGGCCTGATCCCCGACGGCGGTGCCACATGGCTTCTGACGCGCGCGGTGGGCCGCGTGCGCGCAATGGAGATGATGCTGCTGGCCGAAAAGATTCCCGCGCCGCAAGCGCTGGATTGGGGTCTGATCACACGGCTGGCCGAGGATGATGCGGTGGAGGAGACCGCACTGACCATTGCCCGGAAACTGGCGGCCGGTCCGGGCCACAGCCACAGGCTGATCCGCAAGGCGGCATGGGCAGCGGCGGATGCGGATTTCGCCGCGACGCTGGCAACGGAACGTCGCCTTCAGAAAGAGGCGGGAGAGACGCCTGATTTCGCCGAAGGACTGGCCGCGTTCAAGGCCAAGCGCCCGGCGCGGTTTCAGGCATGAAATGGGTTGCACGATCCGGCAGGGCAAACCCCTGCCGTGCAATCAAGACGGAGGAAGGCATCCCGGCATATGAGCCGGGGTGAAATCTGGAAGACCAGGTGTAAACGGGAGGAAAGAACACCATGAAGAAATCACTCAAGACGGCCCTGATCGGGGCAACGATGCTCAGCATGGCCGGTGCGGCAAATGCGGCTGAACTGACCTTTGCGGGTGGCTGGCCGCCGAATTCGTCGCCGACGGCCACGCTTGAAAACTTCGCCGCCGCAGTCGGCGAGCTGAGCAATGGCGAGGTCTCGGTGCGGGTCTTCCCGCTGTCGCTGC
>CAZNMV010000422.1:0-2913 GCA_964573835.1 uncultured Aestuariivita sp.
CGCTGCGCGAGGCAGAACTGCACCCCGAAGATGCGGGCCTGCCGGTGCATCCCTTCGAGGACATCCTGGGCGGCACACCGGCGGAGAACGCTGCCGCCTTCCGCGCGCTTCTGGACAAAGCGCCCGGTGCCTACCGCGATGCGGTGCTGCTCAACGCTGCGGCGGCGCTGGTGGTGGCGGGGGCAGCATCCGACCTGCGCGACGGCGTCGCGCGGGCCGCAGAGGCCATAGACAGTGGTGCCGCGCGCGACAAGGTCGCAGCACTGGCCGAGATCACGAAGGGCACGCCATGACCGACACGATCCTTGATCGCATCAAGGCCTACAAGCTGGCAGAAGTCGCCGCCGATCGCGCGGCGAAACCGCTGGCCGAAGTGGAAGCCGAGGCGCAGGCCGCCCCGCCGGTGCGCCCCTTTGCCGACGCGCTGCGCAAGGCCGCGCGCGAGGGCTATGGCCTGATCGCCGAGATCAAGAAGGCCAGCCCCTCCAAGGGCCTGATCCGCGCCGATTTCGACCCTGCCACGCTTGCCGCGGCTTATGAGGCCGGGGGCGCGGCCTGCCTCAGCGTGCTGACCGACACCCCCAGCTTTCAGGGCGCCAAGGCCTATCTGGGGCAGGCCCGTGCCGCCTGCGCCCTGCCCGTTCTGCGCAAGGATTTCATGTACGACCCCTACCAGGTGGCCGAGGCGCGCGCGCTCGGCGCCGACTGTATCCTGATCATCATGGCGAGCGTCGACGACACCCAGGCGGCCGAGCTTGAGGCGGCCGCTTTCGGCTGGGGCATGGACGTGCTGATCGAAGTGCATGACGCGGACGAACTCGACCGCGCCACGCGGCTGAAATCGCCGCTCATCGGGATCAACAACCGCGACCTGCGCAGCTTTGCCACCAGTCTCGACACCACGCGGCAACTTGCCAAGCATGTGCCCGCCGACCGTATCATCGTGTCGGAAAGCGGGCTGAACACGCCTGCCGACCTTGCCGATCTGGCGCGGTACGGCGCGCGGTGCTTCCTGATCGGGGAAAGCCTGATGCGGCAGGACGACGTGACGGCGGCGACGCGCGCGATCCTCGCCAATCCGCTGACCTCGGGGATGATGTGATGCTGACCCATTTCGACGATCAGGGCCGTGCGCAGATGGTCGATGTGTCGGACAAGGCGGTAACCGCCCGGGTCGCCGCGGCCGAGGGTTGGGTGAAGATGACACCGGAGACCCTTGACCTCATTGTCGAAGGGCGCGCGAAGAAGGGCGATGTTCTGGCGGTGGCGCGGCTGGCCGGGATCATGGGGGCGAAGAAGACCGCCGACCTCATCCCGCTGTGCCATCCGCTGCCGGTGACCAAGGTCGCGGTCGATCTTGCGCCCGATGCGTCCCTGCCCGGGGTGCGCATCACGGCCGAGGTGAAGACCACGGGCCAGACCGGCGTCGAGATGGAGGCGCTGAGCGCCGTATCGGTCGCGGCGCTCACGGTCTATGACATGGTCAAGGCCGTCGACCGCGCAATGGAGATCGGCGGCATCCGCGTCACGCTGAAGGACGGCGGCAAGTCCGGTCGCTACGAGGCGCCATGATTTCCGTCGAAGACGCGCTGGAGCGGCTGCTGGCACTGGCCACCCCCCTGCCGGTCGAGCTTGTGGCTCTGGAACGCGCGGGCGGCCGGGTGCTGGCCGAAACGGTGACCGCGCGGCGCGACCAGCCGCCCTTCGCGGCCTCGGCCATGGATGGCTATGCGATCAAGCGGGTCGAGGCGGACCTGCACGCCCAGTTCAAGGTGGTGGGCGAGGCGGCGGCGGGGCGGCGGTTTCAGGGCCGCGTCGGCGCAGGTCAGGCGGTGCGCATCTTCACCGGCGCGCCGGTGCCCGAGGGGGCCGATTTCGTCATCATCCAGGAAGACGTCCGTCCCCAAGGCGACCTGATCGCCATCACGAACCCGCCCGGCGACGGCAGCAACATCCGCGCCGCGGGGGTCGATTTCCGGCAGGGCACCCCCCTGCCCGCCCCCCGCCGCCTGACGCCGCAGGACGTGGCGCTCTTGGCCGCGATGAACCATGCGGTGGTGCCCGTGACCCGCCGCCCCGAGGTGGCGATCCTCGCCACCGGGGACGAACTGGTGATGCCGGGCGAAGAGCCCGGGCCCGACCAGATCGTCGCGTCGAACAGCTACGGGTTGAAGGCGATGCTCGAGGAGATGGGCTGCATCGTACGCCTGCTGCCGATCGCGCGGGACACCCGCGCCTCGATCGAGACGGCGCTGGAACTGGCGGAAGGCGCGGACCTGATCCTGACCATCGGCGGGGCGTCGGTGGGCGATCATGACCTTGTCGCCGGGGTCACCGCGTCGCTCGGGATGGATGTCGCGTTCCACAAGGTCGCCATGCGTCCCGGCAAGCCCCTGATGGCGGGGCGGCTGGGGCGTGCTGCCCTGATCGGGCTGCCCGGCAACCCGGTCTCGGCCATGGTCTGCGGGCAGGTCTTCGTGGCGCCGGTGGTGCGGCGGATGCTGGGCCTCACCGAAGTGGCAGCGCCGCCACAGCAGGCGCGGCTGGGCGCGCCGCTCGACCCCAACGGGCCGCGGGCGCATTACATGCGCGCGACCGTCACGGACGGCGTGATCAGCGCCTTCGAGAAGCAGGATTCCAGCCTTCTCACCGTGCTGTCGCAAGCCAATGCCCTGATCATCCGGCCCCCCGGCGATCCCGCCCGCAAGGCGGGGGATATGGTCCCCTATCTCATGCTCTAGGGCTTCTTCGGGTTTCAAATATCCCGGGGGAGTCGCCCGGCAGGGCGACGGGGGCAGAGCCCCCTGTCGCGCCATGGTTGTTGACACAAAACGTGAACAGGCGTAGAACAAACCCAAACCGAACGGTGCAGGGGCCATGTGATGCTGACCAAGAAACAACTCGATCTGCTCG
>CAZNMV010000423.1:0-2911 GCA_964573835.1 uncultured Aestuariivita sp.
AGCTGGGCGTCGTGACCGAGGCCACGCTGCGCATCCTGCGCAAGCCCGAAGGCGCGCGGCCCATCCTGATGGGATACGACAGCAACGAGGTTGCGGGCGCGGTCGTGTCCGACATCATCAAGGCGGGCGTGCTGCCGGTGGCCATCGAATTCATGGACCGCCCCTGCATCGAGGCCTGCGAGGCCTTCGCCAAGGCGGGCTATCCGATGTGCGAGGCGCTGTTGATCGTGGAGGTCGAAGGCAGCCCCGCCGAGATCGACCACCAGCTGGGCCTGATCAAGGAAATCGCCGCGCGCCACAACCCCGTGGAACTGCGAGAGGCGCAGGACGCCGACGAGGCCGGGCGCATCTGGCTGGGCCGCAAGTCGGCCTTCGGCGCGATGGGTCAGATCAACGACTACATGTGCCTCGACGGAACGATCCCGGTATCGTCGCTGCCATATGTCCTGCGCCGGATCGGCGAGATGTCGAAGGAATTCGGGCTGGATGTCGCCAACGTCTTCCACGCGGGCGACGGCAACATGCACCCGCTGATCCTGTTCGACGCCAACAAGCCCGGCGATCTGGAGCTTTGCGAGGCCTTCGGCGCGGAAATCCTTAAGCTCTGCGTCGAGGCGGGTGGCTGCCTGACGGGCGAGCATGGCGTGGGGATCGAAAAGCGCGATCTGATGGTGCACCAGTTCACGGCCGAGGATCTCGAGGCGCAGATGGCGGTGAAGGATGTCTTCGACCCCGCCTGGCTTCTGAACCCCGCCAAGGTCTTTCCGCTTTCGGTCAGCGCGCCGCGCCGCGCGGTGGCGATGGCGGCCGAGTAGCGGGGGGCTTCGCCCCCCGGCCCCTGGCGGGGCCTCCCCCCAGCGTATTTGGAACGAGAAGAAGAGATGCTGACACCAAAAGATGAGGCCGACCTGGCGCAGATGGTCCGCGATGCGGCGGGCCCGCTTGCGGTGCGGGGTGGCGGCACGCGGGGGATGCGGGTGGCGGGGACCACGCTGACGACAGCAGGGCTTTCGGGGGTGACGCTTTACGAACCCGGGGCGCTGACCATCGTCGCCCGCGCGGGCACGCCGGTCGCCGGGATCGAGGCGGCGCTGGCCGAAGGCAACCAGCGCCTCGCCTTTGAGCCGATGGATCACCGACCGCTTCTGGGCACCGATGGCGCGCCGACCATCGGCGGCGTGGTCGCCGCCAATGTCAGCGGGCCGCGCCGGATCGCGGTGGGGGCCGCGCGCGATTTCATGCTGGGCCTGCGCTATGTCGACGGGCGGGGCACCGTCGTCAAGAATGGCGGGCGGGTGATGAAGAACGTCACCGGCTATGATCTTGTCCGTCTGCTGACCGGCAGCCACGGCACGCTGGGCGTCATCACCGAGGTCAGCCTCAAGGTCCTGCCGCGCCCCGAAACCGAGGCGACGCTGGTCCTGCCGGGGCAGGACATCGCGGGCGCCGTGCGGGCGATGTCGGCGGCGCTGGGATCGCCCTTCGAGGTGACGGGCGCAGCCCATGTCGCCGGAGAGGGCCGCAGCTTGCTGCGTCTGGAAGGCTTCGAGAGCAGCGTCGCCTATCGCATGGACCGCCTGCGCGACCTGCTGCGCGCGGGCGACGAGGTGCTGGGCGCTGAGGCCAGTGCCGCCGCATGGACCGCGCTCCGCGACGTTACCTCCTTTGCCGGGACCCCGGGCGATGTCTGGCGGCTGTCGGTGACACCCGCCGACGCGCCGGGGATCGTGGCGCGGATGGGCGGGGACGTGAGCGTGCAGCTGGACTGGGGCGGCGGGCTGATCTGGGCGCTGGCACCCGCGGGCACCGATCTGCGCGCGCGGATCGGGGCGTTTTCCGGCCATGCCACGCTGGTGCGCGCCGATGCGGCGACCCGCGCGGCGCTGCCCGTCTTCCAGCCCGAACCGGCGCCCGTCGCCGCGCTCTCGGCGGACCTGCGCACGCGCTTCGATCCGCGCGGCATCCTCAACCCCGGCCTGATGGCCGCCTGATACGGAGTTCACCTGTGCTGGCAGAAGTCTTTCCCGTTGCCGTCGTCTCGGCCGCCCTGTTCGGTGGCCTGGCGCTCATGTCCAACCGCCCGCGCGGGGCGCTGATCGCGCAAGGCATTCTTGTCGTCGCCGCGATCCTTGTCTTCATCGCGATCCTTGTGCCCGGGCCCATCGCGGGCATCACCTCGCGCGGGCTTGCCGCCTTCGGGGTGGGCGTGATCTCGGCGTCGGTGGCGGGGATGCTCTATCACCTCTACCTTGGCCGCTTCGACAATGTCTGGAAGGCGCGCGGCGTCTTCACGGTGGTCTTTCTGATCACGTCGGCACTGTTCGGGTTTGTCTTTGTCTCTCTGATCTGAGGAAACACACCGGTGGCGGCATCAATCGCAGGAGATGAGCTGCAAGGCCTTCGGCGCCGCGAACCGGGGGAAGGCCCTGTCATGTTCTTTGTTCTGGTTTTCGCGGTGCTGATACCCGGCACCATTCACCTCGTGCTCTCGCTGCTGCCGCGCGGATGGGTGGCCTTCGCCGCCATCGTGCCGGTGCTGGCCATCGGCATCGCGGGCGCGGTCGGTGCGGGACCCTTCGCAGGCGTCCGCGACCCCATGGTCGAAACCGTCTTCGCTCTGATCGGCGCGGGTGCCGGAATGGCCGCGCTGGCGCAGGGGATCAGACTGGTCCTGCCTTCGCCGCACGTCTTCGGACTTTACGGGCTGCTCGTGCTTGTCCTGCCGGTCGTGTGGTTCTTTGTCGTGATCATGCTGCTGAGCAACGCCTGGCGCAACTGACCCCCGCGCGCCCTTCAAGAACATCAGGATCCTCCCAATGCAGACGACCTTCACGCCCGACCAGCTGAAAGACCCCGGCACCGCCCGCGCGAACGAGATCCTGCGCGCCTGCGTGCATTGCGGGTTCTGCAC
>CAZNMV010000424.1:0-2910 GCA_964573835.1 uncultured Aestuariivita sp.
AGGTCAGGACGAAATCGTCCGTCTGATCGGGGATCGCGCGCAGCACACCTTGCGCATCGGCGTTCCGGCCCGCATAGGCCAGTTCCCGCACGGCATCCTTGAGGATCTGCGGCTCAAGCTGCGATTTCTGCGGATCGACGCAGGTCTTGGTCTTTTTGTCCCAGACCTGCACACCCTTGCAGTCCTGCGTTGTGGGGGTGGGCGCGGGTGCCGTTGGTTCATCGCTGCCGACGGCGAACGCCAGCGAAGGGGTCAAGGCGACCAGAAGGGCTGCGATGCGCATGCCAATGCTCCGTCCTGAGGATGTTTCCACCAAACATAGGCCCGGAATGTGACAAGGCGACCCCGTCGGGATCGCCTTGGCTGATATTCGAGGTAGTCTTGCGGTCTGCGCGTCAGCTGGAGATCTGCGCCACGCAGGTCTGCGACTGGGCATCCCAGACCGTGCCTTCGGTGCAGGACATCGCCTGATGGCTTTTGTCCGAGCACATGGCGAAGGCCGACAGGGGGGCGGCGGCAAGGGTTGCGGCCACCAGAAGGGTCTTCATCATCTAAAGGTCCTCCGTTGCGAACATCACAACGGTAGCGCGCTTTCCTGAAAACTCAAAACCCCAATGCATCTTTTGCGCAAAATTGCGCGTCAGCTGCCGAAGACGCGGGCAAAGATCGTGTCGACATGCTTGGTGTGATAGCCGAGGTCGAACTTTTCCTCGATCTCGGCGGGGCTGAGGGCGGCGGTGACGTCGGGGTCGGCCAGAAGCTCTTCCCTGAAATCCTTGCCCTGTTCCCAGACCTTCATGGCGTTGCGTTGCACCAGCGCATAGGCGTCTTCGCGGCTGACGCCGGCCTGTGTCAGTGCCAGCAGCACGCGCTGGCTCATCACGAGGCCGCGGAACTTGTTCATGTTCGCCAGCATGTTGTCGGGGTAGACCACCAGCCTGTCGATCACGGTGGTCAGGCGCGCCAGCGCGAAGTCGAGCGTCACGGTCGCATCCGGCCCGATGTTGCGTTCGACCGAGGAATGCGAAATGTCGCGTTCGTGCCAGAGCGCCACGTTTTCCAGCGCCGGGATCACCATGCCGCGCACCAGCCGGGCAAGACCTGTGAGGTTCTCGGTCAGGACCGGGTTGCGCTTGTGGGGCATCGCTGACGATCCCTTCTGACCCTTCGAGAAGAACTCTTCCGCCTCGAGCACTTCGGTGCGCTGCATGTGGCGGATCTCGGTCGCGATGTTTTCGACCGAACTGGCCACCACGCCCAGCGTCGCGAAGAAAGCGGCGTGGCGGTCGCGGGGGATCACCTGCGTGCTGATGGGTTCCGGCGCGAGGTCCAGCATCTTGCAGACATGTTCTTCCACCCGCGGGTCGATATTGGCGAAGGTGCCGACCGCGCCGGAAATGGCGCCCGTGGCGATCTCGGCCCGGGCCGTGCGCAGGCGCGCGAGGTTGCGGTCCATCTCGGCATAAAATCGGGCGAAGGTCAGGCCCATGGTGGTGGGTTCGGCATGGATGCCGTGGCTGCGCCCGATGCGCAGCGTCATCTTGTGTTCCATCGCGCGGCGCTTCAGCGCGGCCAGAAGGCCCTCCATGTCCGCGATCAGGATATCGGCGGCGCGGGTCAGCTGGATGTTGAAACAGGTGTCGAGCACGTCGGACGACGTCATTCCCTGATGGACGAAGCGCGCCTCGTCCGCGCCCACGATCTCGGCCAGATGGGTCAGGAAGGCGATGACGTCGTGCTTGGTCACCGCTTCGATCTCGTCGATGCGGGAGACGTCGAACTCAACGTCGCGGGCCTTCCAGACGGCCTCGGCATTCGCCTTGGGGATCACGCCCAGATCGGCCATCGCGTCGCAGGCATGGGCCTCGATCTCGAACCAGATGCGGAACTTCGTCTCGGGGCTCCAGATCGCGACCATGTCGGGGCGGGAATAGCGGGGGATCATCGGCCTGGCCTTTCGGTTCTGGTCATGCGGTGCTGCGGCTCATAGACTTTGACCCCGGGCACGGCAAGGCATGGGGCGCAGAAGGATGCGGGTTCTGGCGGATTTCGAAGGGCGCTGGCATCTGTCGCGGCGCATTCTGCACGCGGACGGGCCGGTCGCGACGCTGGAGGGCACGGCGACCTGGGCGCGCGACGGCGCGTCACTGATCCTGAACGAGGAGGGCGAGTTGCGCATGCCGGGCCTTGCGCCCCTGCGCGCCACGCGGCGCTATCGCTGGGATGAAGGGCTGGACGTGCATTTCGAGGACGGGCGCTTCTTCCACCGCGTGCCCGCCGGGGGCGGCAGCACGCGGCATGACTGCGACCCAGACACCTATGACGTGACCTACGATTTCACCGGCTGGCCGGTCTTTACCGTGACATGGGACGTGCGCGGCCCGCGCAAGGCCTATCACATGGTCTCGCGCTATACCCTGCGGGGCTGAACTCAGAAGCCCAGCGCTGTGCTGTTGCGGCAATAGGCGGGCGGCTGATCGAGGTGGTCATGTTCCGCCTGCAGGTGGCGGCAGCCGTCCTGTTCGGTGCAGGCGGCGCAGCGATAGACCATCGCGGCGAAGGCGCGCGCGCCGCTTTCGGGACTGGCAAGGATGCCGGCTGAGAGATCGGTGCCGGTCCGGTCCGCCATGCCCGAGACAAGATCGGCGCTGTCGGCGATGGATTTGAAAAGGCCCATGAGAGGATCCGCCCTGATGGTGTTGCGTCAAGCAAACACTGGCACGCGACGGGTCTGGCCCGCCTTGACCTGGATCAAGCGGGCGGCGCGCAGTTTCCGCTTGCGATGCAATCGCGCCCGCGCCATTCAGACAGGCGGAACCAGTTCGAGGAGACGACATCATGACAACCCCCAATGGCCTTGTTCTGACCGAAGTGTTCGGTCCCCGCGACGGTGCTGCGCTGCGTCTGAAG
>CAZNMV010000425.1:0-2896 GCA_964573835.1 uncultured Aestuariivita sp.
TGGTCGCCACTTCGTGGTGGTGCTTGTCGACCTTCATGCCGATGCGCTTCATGGTCGAGAGCATTTCCGAACGGATGTCCTGGCCGTCATCCGACGGGTTCACCGGGAAATAGCCGCCCTTGTAGCCCGGACGGTGGCCGAGGTTGCCCATTTCGAACTGGGTGTCGGTGTTCCAGGCAGCGTGGTCGGCATCGACCTCATAGGACACCTTGTTCGGCGTCACGGCATAGCGGACGTCGTCGAAGATGAAGAATTCGGCCTCGGGGCCGAAATAGGCGACGTCACCGATCCCGCTCGACTTGAGGTAGGCTTCGGCCTTTGCCGCGATCGACCGCGGGTCGCGGCCATAAGGTTCGCCCGTGTCGGGTTCGACGACCGAGCAATGGATGCAGACGGTCTTTTCCGCGTAGAACGGATCGATGTAGGCGCTGTCGGGATCCAGCATCAGCTTCATGTCCGACGCTTCGATCGATTTCCAGCCCGCGACCGAGGAGCCGTCGAACATGAAGCCTTCGTCGAGGAAGTCTTCATCGACCAGTTCGGCCATCACGGTCACGTGCTGCAGTTTGCCGCGCGGATCGGTGAAGCGGATGTCGACATAGGCGACGTCCTCGTCCTTGATCAGTTTCAGAAGGGTCTTCTTGCTCATGTCAGTGGGGTCCTTTCTTCACGATTGGCAGGAGTTCACAGAGCGTCCGAGCCGGATTCGCCGGTGCGGATGCGGATGGCTTGTTCGACGGTCGTCACGAAGATCTTGCCGTCGCCGATCTTGTCTGTCTTGGCCGCGGCGATGATCGCCTCGATCGCGGCATCGACGAGATCGTCGTCGAGAACGACCTCGATCTTCACTTTCGGCAGGAAATCGACAACGTATTCGGCGCCGCGGTAAAGTTCCGTATGGCCCTTCTGGCGGCCGAAGCCCTTGACCTCGATCACGCTCAGGCCCTGGACGCCCACATCCTGCAGGGCCTCCTTCACCTCATCGAGCTTGAACGGCTTGATGATCGCCTCGATCTTTTTCATTGGGGTCTCCTCGCCTGCAAACGCGTCCCGTCTCGCTGCGTCAGACCACTTCCGTCCTGCGGCCACAATCGCATAAGGTGTGATCCCGGCAGGTGGGGGCGTCGACTGGCAAATTCCGCCTAAAATTTGTGCAAAGTGTTCGCGAATTAATCAATAATGAATCTTGAGTGATGAATCCATGGGCGAAGTTCTGACCGCAGCCCGGATGCGCGGCGCCGAAATGGCGGCGATCGCCCGTGGCGACACGACCGGGCGGGCGATGATGGAGCAGGCGGGCGAGGCTGTGGCCGCGGCCATCCTCGCGCGCTGGGCCGCGCCGGGGTTGGGCCGGGTGGTGGTTCTGTGCGGGCCGGGCAACAATGGTGGCGACGGTTTCGTCATCGCGCGGCTTCTTCGGGACCGGGGCCTGCAGGTCGATGTCTTCCTGTCCGGAGAGGCCGGTCGCCTGCCGCCCGATGCCGCCGCCAATGCCCGGCTCTGGGGCGAACGCGGGCCGGTGCGGCCTTTGGCGGAGGCAGTCCCGGAGGCAGCCGACCTGGTGGTCGATGCGCTGTTCGGCACCGGGCTGACGCGGCCTCTGGGCGATCCGGACTGTGCCGTTCTCGCGGCGTTCGGGCGGGCAGGGGTGCCGCTGGTGGCGGTCGACATCCCGTCGGGGCTCTGCGCCGACAGCGGCCGGGTGCTGGGCGGCCGGGCGATGACGCCTGCCGCGCTGACCGTGACGTTTCACCGGGCGAAACCGGGGCATTACCTGGCCGACGGGCCCGGGCTGTGCGGGGCGCTGATCGTGGCCGGGATCGGCCTGCCAGATACCGATCCCTCGGGTCTGACGCTGCTGGTCGGCGCGCCCCGGCCCGAGACCTTGGCCAAGGGGCAGGCGGCCCACAAATACGGGCATGGACATGTGCTTGTCCTGTCCGGGGGCCCGGGCCGGACCGGCGCCGCGCGGCTGGCGGCGCGGGCCGCGCTGCGGGTGGGGGCCGGGCTGGTGACGCTGGGCGTGCCGCCGGCCGCGCAGTCCGAGGCGGCGGCGCAGCTGACGGCGGTGATGCTGTGCCGGGTGCCCGATGCGGCGGCCTTTGCCGAGGTGCTGGAAGATGCGCGCATCAATGCGCTGTGCCTCGGCCCCGCGCTGGGGCTTGGCGCGGCGCAGGCCGAGCTTGTGCGCGTGGCGCTTCGGTCGCGGCGCATGACCGTTCTGGACGCCGACGCGCTGAGCCTCATCGCGGGTGATCCCGGCCTTGCGGATATGCTGCATGCCGACTGTGTTCTGACGCCGCATGCAGGCGAATTCGCACGCCTGTTCCCCGATCTTGCCGAACGGCTGGCCGCCCCGGCAGATCTTGGCCCCGCCTTTTCGCGCATCGACGCCGTGCGCGCGGCGGCGGCGCGCTGCGGTGCGGTCGTGCTCCTCAAGGGCCCGGATACGATCATCGCCGACCCCGAAGGCGGCACCGCGCTGCATGCCGCCGCCTATGACCGCGCTGCCCCCTGGCTTGCCACGGCGGGGTCGGGGGATGTGCTGGCAGGCACGCTCGCGGGTCTTCTGGCGCGGGGTCTGGACGTGACGGACGCCGCCGGAACCGCCGCCTGGCTGCATGCCGAGGCGGCGCAGCGCTTCGGCCCGGGACTGATCGCCGAGGATATCGCCGAAGTCTACCCGGCGGTGTTCCGCGATCTGGGCGTGTCGCTCAGGCGGCCGGGCGCAGGTTGAGCGCCGCGGGGCTGCTGGCCAGTTCCAGCCCTTCGGCATAGACAATCTCGGCCCGGTCGAAGATCAGCCGGTGCAGCACCATCTCGACCTCACCCAGATCGCGGATGAGGCCAAGCTCAACCAGCGCGCCGACCGGAACCGAAACCTGCGGCTGCCCGA
>CAZNMV010000426.1:0-2876 GCA_964573835.1 uncultured Aestuariivita sp.
CCAGCAGCGCATATGCATAGCAGTCCATCCCGTACCGCACGAGCCGCACCCCGCCCGCGACCGCCTCGAAACCCGCGCGGTCATGGGCTGCCCCCACTTCGGGGAAGGTGGTGAACAGGATCGCCTCGTCCAGCGGGCGCGCAGGCCGGGTGCGGATCGCGCTTTGCCCGCGCGGCCCCTGCCAGAAGGCCTCGCCCCCTGCCCCCCAGAATCGTTCCCCGATATAGGGCTGGTCGATCACGCCCAGGACCGGGGCATCGCCCCGGTTCATCGCCACCAGCACGCCCCAGGTCGGCGTGCCGCTCAGAAAGCCTCGGGTGCCGTCGATCGGGTCGAGCACCCAGTGCCGCCCCGACCGGCCCGCAACACGGTCGTATTCTTCGCCCCAGATGCCATCCTCGGGGCGCGCGCCGGCCAGAAGGGCGCGCATGGCGTCCTCAGCCGCGCGGTCGGCCACCGTCACGGGGTCGAAGCCGCCGGCTTGCTTGTTGTCGGCGAGAAGATCCGGGGCACGGAAATGTGGCAGGATCGCCCGGCCAGCCGCGTCGGCCAACCGGTGCGCCAGTTCAATGTCATCGGAAAGATCGCAAGAACCGCCCATGGCCCATCATCTGCCGCAGGACACGCGCCGTTGCAAGCGCGTGCTGCTGTTTCAGGCCCGTGGGGGGGTCAGGCCACGTCCGACAGGACGCGCGCGAGTTCGAACAGGCGCCGTCTCTGGTTTTCGGGGATGGCGTAATAGGACCGGACGAGGTCCAGCGCCTCCTTGTCGCCCATAAGGTCGGCAGGCACCGCCACCTGGGCGGCCGCGCTCGAGCGGTCTTCTTCCAGCCCTTCGAAGAAGAAGCTGACGGGAACCCCCAGCGCCTCGCCGATATCCCACAGGCGCGACGCACTGATGCGGTTCGCTCCGGTTTCGTATTTCTGGATCTGCTGGAACTTGATCCCGACCTTTTCGGCCAGCTGCTGCTGCGTCATACCGATCAGCCAGCGGCGGTGGCGGACACGTTTACCAACATATGTATCAACCGGATGTACCATACTGAACCTCCTTTGCGAAGGGGCGGACGCTGTGGTCCGCGGGGTGTATTCCGTGCTTGGACGTATCGAGCCTATCGCTATTCACGCGGCTGCGCCACTCAACCCGGGCGACGCTTCTCATGGCTGGAGTGTTGCGCGATTTCAAGGTTGAAAACAAGATTTTTGATACACCTCATGGGAGAATCCGATCAATTGGTTAACAAAAGCCCATGAAAACCTCGCCTCCCGCGGTCCCGAAGGCGCTCGCGGCCGGAGCAGCTTCCGTTACGTCATCCGGGCGGCTCCGGGGTTTGACAGCACGCGGCACCGCGCGGCTTACTTCGCGCAAACTCAGAGGCTTGGACATGAAAGCTTATCATATCGCGACCGCCGGAGAGGCCCCCGTTCTGACCGACATCCCCGCCCCCAATCCCGCCGCGGGAGAACTGCGCCTGCGCATCCGCGCCTGTGGGCTGAACTTCGCCGATCTGCTCATGCAAAAGGGGACTTATCAGGACACGCCCGAGGCGCCCTTCACCCTCGGCATGGAAGTGGCGGGCGAAATCGAGTCGCTCGGGCCGGGTGTCACCGGCTTTTCGCCGGGCGACCGGGTCGCGGTGTTCGCGGGCAAGGGCGGGCTGGCCGAACACGGGGTCTTCGACGCAAGCCGCGCCGTCGCCCTGCCCGACGCCATGAGCTATGAGCACGCCGCCGCCTTCCAGATCGCCTATGGCACCAGCCACGTGGCGCTGGCCCACCGGGCACGGCTGCAACCGGGCGAGACGCTCGTGGTGCTTGGGGCCGCGGGGGGTGTCGGGCTGACGGCGGTGGAGATCGGCAAGCTGATGGGCGCGCGGGTGATCGCCGTCGCGCGGGGGGACGACAAGCTCGCCGTCGCGCGCGCGGCAGGCGCCGACCACCTGATCGATGCCGACCACCCTGACCTGCGCGCCGCCTTGCGCGATCTGGGCGGCGTCGACGTCGTCTATGACCCGGTCGGCGGCCCCGGTTTCACCGCCGCCTTCCGCGCCTGCCGGCCCGAGGCGCGCATCCTCACCATCGGCTTCGCCAGCGGCGAGGTGCCGACCATCCCCGCCAACCACCTTCTGGTGAAGAACGTGAGCATCCTCGGCTTCTACTGGGGCGGCTACATGGCCTTCCGCCCCGAGGTGATCACACACAGCCTGAAGACGCTGACTGGCTGGTATCTGGAAGGCCGCCTGCACCCCCATGTCAGCCATGTCCTGCCACTCGACCGCGTCGCGGAGGGAATGGAGCTTCTGCGCAGCCGCACATCCACCGGCAAGGTCGTGATCACGCCCTGAGACCGGCGCTCAGACCGCCTTCAGCCGCGCCGCAGCCCCAGGGTGAACGGCGAAGGATTTGCGCAGAAGCTCGGCCAGATCCCGCACCACCGGGTTGCCGGCTCCGCGCGTGCCGTAAAGGTTGATCAGCTGCTCGGGCAGGTCGGGCAGCGCGCCGCCATGGTCGATCCGCGTCAGGTGCGGCGGCTCGGTCCCTTCGATCATCGTGTGGACGGCGAGATCGGCGCTCACCGTCGCCTCGATCGTGCGGTCGCTTTCGGTCTCGACCACCATCTCCCAGGGGATGCCCGCGCGATCGAGCGCCTCGATCACCCGGGGCCGGAAGACGCAGAACCGCCCGAAGGCGAGCCGCAGCGGACGCTGCCGCCAGGCCGATCCGCCGGGGGCGCCGATCCAGCACAGGGGGCGCGTTGTCAGCGCCTCGGCGCCTTCGGGGGTCGCGGTCTCGGTCGTGAGGATCAGGTCGCATTCGCCCTTGTCGAACTGCGCCTTGAGGCTGCGCGTCACCGACGAGATCAAGTGCACCTTCAC
>CAZNMV010000427.1:0-2869 GCA_964573835.1 uncultured Aestuariivita sp.
CTTCGCCTCGCCCACCCTCGGGTGGTCGGTCAGGCTTGCCCAGTTCTCCGGCAGGTAGGGGGCGGCCACGTCGCGGACATGTTCGACCACCTTCTCTTCCTCGAGGATGCGCAGGTTTTCCAGCGCCACGGCCGACGCCACCGGGTGCCCGGAATAGGTATAGCCGTGGTTGAATTCGACGCTGCCGATCACCTCGGCCACCTCGTCGCACAGGACCGACCCGCCGATGGGTTGGTATCCCGACGACAGGCCCTTGGCGATCGTCATGATGTGCGGCCGGATGTTCAGCGTCTGGCTGCCGAACCAGTTGCCGGTGCGGCCAAACCCGCAGATCACTTCGTCGGCAATCAGCAAGATTTCGTATTTGTCGCAGATACGCTGGACTTCGGGCCAGTAGGTGTCGGGTGCCACGATGACACCGCCCGCGCCCTGCACGGGTTCGGCGATGAAGGCTGCGACGCGGTCCTCACCCAGCGTCAGGATCGCCTCTTCCAGTTCGCGCGCCCGGGCGAGGCCGAAGTCTTCGGGACTGAGATCGCCGCCTTCGGCCCACCAGTTGGGCTGGTTGATATGGTGGATGTCCGGGATCGGCATGCCACCCTGCGCATGCATCCCCGACATGCCGCCAAGCGACCCCGACCCGACCGACGACCCGTGATAGGCGTTCTTGCGGCTGATGATGATCTTCTTGCCGGGCTTGCCCTTCACATCCCAGTAGGTGCGCACAAGGCGGATGTTGGTGTCGTTGGCTTCCGAACCGGAGCCTGCGAAGAAGACATGGTTCAGATCGCCCGGCGCCAGTTCCGCCAGCTTCGCGGCCAGTGCAATCACGGGCACATGCGTTGTCTGGAAGAAGGTGTTGTAATAGGGCAGCTCGCGCATCTGGCGTGCGGCGACCTCGGCCAGTTCCTCGCGCCCGTAGCCGATATTGACGCACCACAGGCCCGCCATGCCGTCGATGATCCGGTTGCCTTCGCTGTCGTTCAGCCAGACCCCCTTCGCCCGGGTGATGACGCGCGCGCCCTTCTTCGCCAGACCATCGGCATGGGTGAAGGGGTGCATGTGATAGGCGGAATCGAGCGCCTGAAGCTCGGCCGTCGGCATGTGGTTGGTGATCTGCGACATGGGCCCTGTCCTGCGCTGTGAGCAATTCAGTTCAGAATATGATCATATTCCACGCTGTCAATCGAATCAGGTCGGGCCGGGCAGCTCGGCCAGCACCTGGGCGATCTGGTCCATCCCCTGTTCGACATCCTGCCGCATCGCTTCTTCGGCAGCCGCGGCATCGCCCGCGCCCAGCGCCAGAAGCAGGTCCTTGTGGCGGTCGGGCAGACTTTGCGTGCCGAAACGCCCACAGACGACGCGCAACGACGGACCGAAGCGCAACCACAATCCATCCGCCAGCGCCGCCATGACCGGTGCATGCGACTGGGCATAGAGATGCGCATGAAACAGATAGTTCTGGCGCAGATAGCCTTGCACATCGCCCGCCGCGATGGCGCGGTCCAGCGCATGATCGATCTGCGTCAGACGGGCGAGCGCCTCGGGCGTCACCCGGCCCGCGGCCCGGTGCGCCAGCTGCGATTCGACGGTTTTCCGAAGAAAAACAATCTCGTCCAAGTCGGCCAGCGTCAGCACGGGCACGCTGACGCGGCGGTTGTCCTGAAAGCGCAGCGCACCTTCGGATATCAGGCGGCGGATGGCTTCGCGCACCGGGGTCATGCCGGCGCCCAGCGCCTGGACCAGACCCTGAATTGTGACCGCTTCGCCCGGGGCAAGGTCGCCGAAGAGGATCCGGTCGCGCAGCGTGCGATAGACGATCTCGTGCGCGGGCAGTTTCACCGCCGTCTCGCGGCCTTCGACTGCCTGTTTGTTGACCATGTTCACGCGGCCATTCTCCTGTCTGCCGACACTCTCTTGCACAGGTCTGATGTGCGTGAAACCATATCCGATATTGCCGTGTGCGGCAAAACTTGATCAAATCGGGTCAACACGGCCCGATCAGCCGTGACCAAACTCAAGGGGAGAGACTGCATGAACATCAAGACGCTGTCCATGACAGCCGTTCTGACGCTGACGGCCGCGGCCGTTTCGGCGAACGAAGTCCGGGTCTACAACTGGTCCGACTATATCGACGAAGAGCTTCTGGCCAAGTTCGAGGCCGAGACCGGCATCAAGCTGATCTACGACGTCTTCGATTCGAACGAGGTTCTGGAAACCAAGATGCTGGCCGGTGGGTCGGGCTATGATGTGGTGGTGCCGTCCGGCACTTTCCTTCAGCGCCAGATCTCGGCGGGATCGTTCCAGAAGCTGGACAGGTCCAAGCTGTCCAACATGGAAAACATGTGGGACGTGGTCGAGGCGCGCACCGCGCAATACGATCCCGGCAACGAATATTCGATCAACTACATGTGGGGCACCACCGGCATCGGCGTGAATGTCGGCAAGGTCAAGGAAGTCCTCGGCGAAGACGCGCCGATGAATTCGCTGGCCCTGATCTTCGATCCCGCGAACATGGAAAAGCTCGCCTCCTGCGGCGTGCACTTCCTTGACGCGCCGACCGAACTGATCCCCGCCGCGCTCAAGTACATCGGCGAAAACCCCGATGCACAGGACGAGGACACGATCTCCAAGGCCGAACCGGTTCTGATGGGCGTGCGTCCCTTCGTCACCAAGTTCCACAGCTCGGAATACATCAACGCGCTGGCCAATGGCGACATCTGCGTGGCCTTCGGCTGGTCGGGCGACATCCTGCAGGCGCGCGACCGCGCGGCCGAGGCCGACAACGGCGTCGAGATCGAATATCACATCCCGGCGGAAGGTGCGCTGATGTGGTTCGACCAGATGGCGATTCCGGTCGATGCGCCGA
>CAZNMV010000428.1:0-2863 GCA_964573835.1 uncultured Aestuariivita sp.
CTCTCGGACCAATGGCGCGACAATGGCGACCCCCGAGGATATTTGTGAACCCGAAGAAGATCAGGTGCCGCAGAAGGTGGCCTGCACCACTTCGTCGGGGAACGGCGGGAGGGTGAGATCGCGCGCGTCGGGCTGATCGTCGTAGGGCTGCGCCAGAACCCGGTTGAGGCGCTGGAAGGGCGCGTAATCGCCCGCGACCGCGGCGGCGATCATCTGTTCCACCCGGTGATTGCGCGGGATGAAGGCGGGGTTGGCCGTGCGAAGGGTGGCCTTCGGGTCGGCCTCGTGCGCGAGGCGCGCGCGCCAGCCTTCAGCCCAGGCGTCGAAGGCGGCAGGGTCGGTGAACTGGTCGCGGGCGGCGGGGCCTGCGAGCGCGCGGAAGGTATTGGTGAAATCGGCCCCGTTCGCCGCCATGCGGGCGAGAAGATCGGTGATCAGGGCCTCATCGGCTTCGCCATCGCTGGTGAGGCCGATCTTGGCGCGGAACCGGCGCAGCCATTCCGCGCGCAGAAGACCCGGTACGCCGTGGACGATCTCGGTTGCCTCGTCGATGCCGGCTTCGGGGTCGTCGAGTTGCCGGAGGAGCGCGGTGGCGAGCTGGGCAAGGTTCCAGACCACGATGTCGGGTTGGTTCGAATAGGCATAGCGTCCGAACTGGTCGATCGAGGAATAGACCGTGTCGGGGTGATAGGTGTCCATGAAGGCGCAGGGGCCGTAATCGATGGTCTCGCCCGAGATGGCGCAGTTGTCGGTGTTCATGACCCCGTGGATGAAGCCGAGGCTCATCCATTGCGCCACAAGGCGTGCCTGCGCCGCGCAGACCGCGCGCAGAAGGCCCATCGGGCCGGTGGCTTGCGGGTAATGGCGCGCGATGGCGTAGTCGGTCAGCCGTTTCAGATCGGCGATCTCGCCCCGCGCGGCGAAGACCTGGAAGCTGCCCACGCGCAGGTGGCTGGCGGCGACCCGGGTGAGGACAGCACCGGGCAGGGGGCGTTCGCGCAGCACCACCTCGCCCGTCTCGGCGGCGGCGAGCGCGCGCGTGGTGGGCACGCCGAGCGCGTGCATCGCCTCGGACACGACATATTCGCGCAGGACCGGCCCGAGCCAGGCGCGCCCGTCGCCGCCCCGCGAATAGGGCGTGCGACCCGAGCCCTTGAGCTGGATGTCGCGGCGCTGCCCGTCTGCGCCCACCACCTCGCCCAGAAGGATGGCGCGGCCGTCGCCCAGTTGCGGGTTCCAGTTGCCGAACTGGTGACCCGCGTAAAGCTGGGCGAGCGGTTCGGCCCCCTCTGGCACCGCGTTGCCTGCAAAGACCGCCGCCGCGTCGGGCAGATCGTCCTTCGATATCCGCAGGATCGCCGCCAGATCGTCGTTCCAGGCCACCAGTTTCGGCGCGCGCACGGGCACCGGGGCCTGGCGCGTGTAGAAGCGGTCGGGCAGGGCGGCGAAGCTGTTGTCGAAGGCGATGGTCATGGGCAGGCGGCCCCCCGGTCAGACGGTGCGGTGCATGATGAGATAGCTCTCGCGCGGCTCGAATCCCATCCGTTCGTAGAGACGGCGCGCGGCGGCGTTGTCGCGGTCGACTTCGAGGTCGATCAGCTGCACGCCCGCCTCGAAAAGACGCTTGCAGATCGCGCTCAGTACCTCCGCGGCGATGCCGCGGCCGCGTACGCCGGGGCGCAGGTAGACTTCGTCGAGCGCGGCGTCGAGCCCGCCATATTCCAGCGACCAGGTGAAGGTGACGGCGACATACCCGATGGGCGCGCGCTGTGGCCCGATCAGGTAGACGCTGCCATAGGGCGAACCCGACAGCAGCGGAAGGATCGCGTCGCGCCGCTGCTCGGGTCCGAGCGGAAAGCCCTGTTCGGCGTGAAAGGCCGCGACCAGCGACAGGACGCGCTCTTCATCATCGGGGCCTGCGAGGTGGATCGAGGCGCTCATAACCTGGCCAGCCTTTCGGTGAGAAGGGCGAAGAAGCCCTTGGCGTCGATATCGCCCATGAACATGGCGTTGGGCGCGCGGCCCGAGACGCGCCACCAGTCCGCGACCGTCATGCCGCGGGTCAGGTCCGATGCGACCTCGATCTCGACATTGATGTGGCGCCCGGTGAACAGGTCCGGGCGGATCAGATACGCGATGACGCATGGGTCATGGAGCGGCGCGCCTTCGCTGCCGTATTTCTCCTTGTCGAAGCGTTCGAAGAAGTCGGTCCATTCGGCGACCATGCGCCCCACCTCGGTGCCGAGGGCGCGGAAGGCCTCGACCCTTGGCCGCGTTGTCAGCGCCTTGTGCGTGACGTCGAGCGGCATGACCGTGATGGGCGCGCCCGAGCGGAAGACGATCTGCGCCGCTTCGGGGTCGACATAGATGTTGAACTCGGCCGCGGGGGTGATGTTGCCCACCTCGAAATAGGCCCCGCCCATCAGGACGATCTCGCGCACGCGCTCGACGATGTCGGGGGCGCGGGTGAAGGCCACCGCGATATTGGTAAGCGGCCCGAGGGGGCAGAGCGTGACCGTCCCCGGCGCCCGCGCGCGGAGCGTGTCGATGATGAAATCGACCCCATATGCCGCCTGCAGGGCCATGACCGGGTCGGGCAGGACGGGCCCGTCGAGCCCGGTCTTGCCATGCACGTGTTCCGCCGTCACCAGGGTCCGGGCGATGGGCCGGTCGCACCCTGCGAAGACGGGAATGTCTGGGCGGCCCGCCAATTCGCAGACGATGCGCGCGTTGCGTTCGGTCAGCGCCAGCGGCACGTTGCCGGCCACGGCGGTGATGCCCAGAACCTCGAGTTCGTCGCTGGCCAGCGCCAGCAGGATCGCGACGGCGTCGTCCTGGCCGGGATCGGTGTCGATGATGATCT
>CAZNMV010000429.1:0-2853 GCA_964573835.1 uncultured Aestuariivita sp.
TGAAGGGCAGGTCCTCGGATTGCAGCGCGCGCTTCAGGCGCAGCGCGTTCTGGGCCGACCACATCTCCAGCTCGATCACCGCGAAATACACATGCGCCGCCTGCAGAACCGTTTCGGTCCACTGCACCAGCGTCTTGGGCATGTCGACGATGACATAGTCGAAATGCCGCCGCGCCATGTTGATGATCCGCGTGACATCGGGCGGCCCGATCAGGTCGAGCGGGATGATGTCGCCGGGGGCGGTCAGGACGTGCAGCTTGTCCTCGAAGGTGATGAGGGCCTGGCCGAAGATTTCCTCGTCCATGTTTTCGGTGTCCGACAGCATTTCGAACACCGCATCGCGGCGGGGCAGGTCGAGATAGGTGCTCACGCTGCCCATCTGCAGATCGAAGTCGAGAATGCAGACCTTGGGCGCCGCGGCACCTTCGCCGCCGTCCATGTTGGCCAGTTCCCAAGCCAGATTGACGGCGATGGTGCTGGCGCCCACGCCGCCGGCCAGACCGTGAACCACGATCAGCGCGCCTTCCTTGTGGTCGCCCGACTTCAGCGTTGCGCCACCCTGCGGCCGCGCGGCTTCGGGCGGCATGCGCAGACGGTCGATCGCCCCGCGCAGTTCCCCTTCGGGCAGGGGATAGGGGATGAATTCGTCCGCGCCCTTGCGCAGCAGCTGGTGCAGCGCCGCCGGCGTCACGTCGTCGGCGATCAGGATGACCTTGATCCCGCGCTTCTTGGCCTCGGTGATGATCTGGCCCATGAGAACAAGATTGTCCTCGTCGTCCGAATCCATCGCTATTGCAATGAATTCAAGCGATTGCGCATCGGGTTGCGCAAAGAAGGCAAGCGTCTCGTCGAAGCCGAGATCGCCCCAGCTTTCGCCGAGGACGGCCTCCATGTCCTCGATCAGAAGGTCGAAAATCTGCACATCCCGGCTGACCGTACAGGCCATGATCGGGGCTGCTTCCGGTTGTGGCATCGCGCTGCTCATTACCCACGTCCTTTTCTTGGTCGGAGGCAGTCGCGGCCGATGCGGTGCAGTCCCCGAAAGGGATGAACTGCGCGCTCGGGTCGGGCCTGCCCTCACTCCGACGGAAAGCGCATAGGGCTTCCCAGTCTCGAGTGTGGGCGGCAATTCAGGCGATTGTTGGGCTGAAATCCTTCAATTGTAGGATTTCGGATGACGATGGGCCCATGGGGCCTGAATTGTCATTCCTCGCCGGCACTCGCGGTTTCGGTCAGGGTGGTGGCGACCACGGCGCTGGCCACATAATCGCGATAGATGATCTGGGCGTATTTTCCGTCCATCACCAGCGGGTTGGACGCGACGAAGCCCGATACCTCGGTCACGGTGCGCCGGTTGCGGCGTTCGCGGTCGGGCGTGGCGATCAGCGGCTGGGTGTCGCCGAAGGAAGCGACCGCTTCGAGACGGCCACGTTCGATCCCCTGACTGATAAGGAAATGCATGACGGCCCGCGCGCGGCGCAGGCCCAGGCCGCGGTTATAGGCGGCGCTGCCCACAAGATCGGTATGGCCATAGACGCGGAAGCGCACTTCGGGGAACTGGCGGATCCACTGGGCCTGACGGCGCAGGATCGCGCGCGCTTCTTCGTCGAGCACGGCGCTGTCGAAGGCGAAGTTGACGGTCGAGGGCACCTCGGTCGCGAACCGGTTGGCGAGGTCGAGCACAAAGCCCTGCTGGCCGGTATGCACCATCGCGTTGTTCAGCGTCGCGTTGCCGAAATAACCCGAATCGACCTGCGCGCCCGCTTCGCTGCGGAAGGCGGTACTTCCTGGCCCGCAGGCCGTCAGCGTTGCCAGTGCGACACCCAGAAGACCGACGTTGCGGATGCGTTTCTGCATGGGATCAATCCAGAACATAACCGTAGGAACCGCTGAAATCCTGCCTGGCCACTTCGCCCGCGGGCCCCTTGGCCGCGCTGCGGGCCGTGCTCGACGTGCGCCCGAACAGGAAGAGATCGCTTTCCGAAGGCGGCTTCACCCGGTCGGTCGGCAGGGCCAGCGCCTCGCCCCGTGTCGGGGTGACGAGATGGGCTGTCACGATGATGACAAGCTCGGTCTGGCTGCGCTGGTAGTTTGCGCTGCGGAACAGCGCGCCCAGCACGGGGACATCGCCCAGCCAGGGCAACTGGCGGCTGTTGTCGAGGAAGTTGTCTTCGATCAGGCCGGCGATGGCAAAGCTGTCGCCGTCGCGCATCTCGACGGTGGTCGAGGTCTCGCGGCGCGAGAAGGCGTCGATCTCGAACCCGTTGATGGCGATCCCGTTCGCGGGGTCGATATCGGACACGGCGGCCTTGAGTTCGAGGTTGATGATGTCCGTATCCACGACGCGCGGCACGAACTGAAGCTCGATCCCGAAGGGTTTGAATTCGACGGTGATCTGGCCGTTGTCCTGGGCCACGGGGACAGGGTATTCGCCACCGGCGAGGAACTTCGCCTCCTGTCCCGACAGCGCGGTGAGGTTCGGTTCGGCGAGGAACCGCACGACACCCTTCTGTTCGAGCGCTTCCAGCAGAAGGCCCACCTGCAGCGCGCCCGCGTTGAAGCCAAAGACGACCGCGCCCACGTTTTCATTGACCGCGGGTACGGCGCCGCCCAGCGTCTGCGTGATGGCGCCCGCGGTGGCGTTGGTGCCGACCCCGCCGTTGATGCCCAGATCGCCGCTCAGCGCCGCGCCGTTCAGGGCAAGCGACGCACCCAGCGATTTCGACACCGACCGCTGCATTTCGGCGAAGCGCACCTTGAGCATGACCTGCTGGACGCCACCGACACTCATCAGGTTCGACACGCGTTCGGGCGCATAGCGTTCCGCGAGATCGAGCGCCCGCTGCAGGCGCT
>CAZNMV010000430.1:0-2838 GCA_964573835.1 uncultured Aestuariivita sp.
GGCTTCATCCTGTTCATCATGTCCGAGGTCATGTTCTTCGCGGCCTGGTTCTGGTCGTTCTTCAAGCACGCCATGTATCCGATGAACGAATACTTCGGATCGACCTACGTGCCGCCGGAAATCTATCACGTCGACGCCTGGCACCTGCCGTTCATCAACACGCTGGTCCTGCTTCTGTCGGGCTGTGCGGTCACCTGGGCGCACCACGCGCTGGTGCACGAGAACAACCGCAAGGACGTGGTCTGGGGGCTCGGCATCGCGATCGTGCTGGGGGTGATCTTCACCGCGCTGCAGGCCTATGAATATTCCTACCTGCTCTACAAGGGCTGGGAATTCGGCAACGACAAGTTCTTCTCGAACTTCTTCATGGCCACGGGTTTCCACGGTCTGCACGTCATCATCGGGACGATCTTCCTGGCCGTCTGCTGGGTGCGTGCGATGAAGGGTCACTTCACCCCCGAAAAGCATGTCGGCTTCGAGGCGGCCGCCTGGTACTGGCACTTCGTCGACGTCGTCTGGCTGTTCCTGTTCTTCGGTGTCTATCTCTACGGCGTGGCCCAGGTGGTCTGACGCGCCCAGCGCCTTTGCGGTTGCAAAACCGCCAAGGTGACGTATCAAGCACGGCGCGCGGGGTGATCCCCGCGCGCCTTTTCCTTCCCGGCGGGGTGCCTGCACAGCCATGCGCGGACTGGCCTTTCTTCTGATCTTCGGCGTGACGGGGGCGGCGATCCTGGTGTCTTTGGGCGTCTGGCAGATCGAGCGGCTTGCATGGAAGAACGCCATGCTGGCCGATATCGATGCCCGCATCGCCGCCGAACCCGGGGCCCTGCCGCAATCGCCTGGCCCCGTGACCGACCGCTTCGCCCCGGTGCGCGTCGAAGGCACCTTCCTGCCGGGGGAACTCCATGTTCTCGTCTCGGTCAAGCGGGTGGGCCCGGGCTATCGCGTCATCTCGCCGTTCCAGACGGCGCAGGGCCGCCGCATCCTGATCGACCGCGGGTTCGTGCCGGCCGAGGCCAAGAACGATCCGCGCGAACTGGGCGCGGCCACTGTGATCGGCAATCTGCACTGGCCCGACGAGACCGACAGCTTCACGCCCGAAACCGATCTGGCGACCAACACCTGGTTCGCCCGCGACGTGGGCCGGATGGCGATGGCGCTCGACACCGAACCGCTGCTGCTGATCGCCTCGTCGCAGACCGACCCCGGCGTGACGCCGCTTCCCGTGGACTCGACCGGCATTCCCAACGATCACCTTGAATATGCGATCACGTGGTTCTCGCTCGCTGCGGTGTGGGTGGCGATGACGGGGGCGTTCCTCTGGCGCAGCCGCGCCACAGCCAAGGCATGACGTCATGAGATACATCTCGACACGCGGGCAGGCGCCCGAACTGACCTTCGCGGATGCGATGCTGACGGGACTGGCCCGCGACGGCGGGCTGTACGTGCCCGCCGACATCCCGCGGATGACCGAGGCCGACATCGCCGCCCTGTCCGGGCTCAGCTATGAAGAGACCGCCTTCCGCGTCATGCGCCCCTTCATCGGCGACACGTTCAGCGACGCCGAATTCCGCGCCTGTATCGACCGCGCCTATGCAGGCTTCGGCCATGCCGCGCGCGCGCCGCTGGTGCAACTGAACGAAGGCCATTTCCTGCTGGAACTGTTCCACGGCCCGACGCTGGCCTTCAAGGACTTCGCGATGCAGCTGATCGGCCAGCTGTTCCAGACCGAGCTTGCCCGCCGGGGCGAGCGGGTCACCATCGTGGGCGCCACCAGCGGCGATACCGGATCGGCGGCGATCGAGGCGTTTCAGGGGCTCGACAATGTCGACGTCTTCATCCTCTTCCCTCATGGCCGGGTAAGCGAGGTGCAGCGCCGCCAGATGACGACGCCGCAGGCCGCGAACGTGCATGCGCTGGCGGTGGACGGCGATTTCGACGATTGTCAGGCCCGGCTCAAGGACATGTTCAACGACTTCGCCTTCCGAGACGAGGTGCGGCTGGCGGGCGTCAATTCGATCAACTGGGCACGGGTGCTGGCGCAGGTGGTCTATTACTTCACTTCTGCCGTCAGTCTGGGCGCGCCGCACCGGAAGGTGAGCTTCAGCGTGCCGACCGGCAATTTCGGCGATGTCTTTGCGGGGTTCATCGCGCGGTCGATGGGCCTGCCCATCGACCGGCTGGTGGTGGCCACCAACCAGAACGACATCCTGCACCGCTGCCTGAGTGGCCAAGGATACCGCAAGGGCGCGACGATCCCGTCGATCAGCCCGTCGATGGACATCCAGGTCTCGTCGAACTTCGAACGCGCGCTCTTCCACGCCTATGGCGGCGATGGCCGCGCCGTGGCGCAGCTGATGGACGAACTGAAAACCGGCGGCTTCGACGTGAGCCAGGGCGCGCTTGAGGCGCTGCGCGGCATCTACGCGTCGGGCCGCGTGTCGGAAGAAGAAACCAGCGCCGCAATTGCGCACTGGTTGCAGGCCAGCGGCGAACTTCTGTGTCCCCATTCCGCCATCGGCGTGAAGGTGGGTGAAGACCAGCGCGACCCGGGCGTGCCGATGATCACGCTCGCCACGGCCCATCCCGCGAAATTCCCCGCCGCCGTCGCCTCGGCAACCGGTGTCGAACCGCCCCTTCCCCCCCGCATGGCCGATCTGTATGACAGGCCGGAACGGGTGACGCGGATCGCCAACGATCTGGTCACGCTCGAAACCCATGTCAGGGAGCACCGCGCCAAGTGAGCGTCCAGTATCACAAACTGTCCAACGGCTTCCGCATCGTCACCGAGAACATGCCCGGCCTGAAATCGGCCGCCATCGGCATCTGGATCACGGC
>CAZNMV010000431.1:0-2834 GCA_964573835.1 uncultured Aestuariivita sp.
GATAATCCGACCGCAGCCCCAACGCGGTCTTGCCGATGATCCAGGCTGCGCCCGCCGCCAAGAGCCCGCCCACGGGCCATGCCACCAGCACCGGCAGGCCCAGCCCGCCGAGATACCCGGTCGAGGCCGGGTTCACCCCTTCGATGGCGATCTTGGCGGGGTCGAAGGCCGCGCGGTAGACGAAGAAGCCCACGATCAGGAAGGCAATCATCGCCAGCGTCCGCGCCCGGCCCTTCGGCAGATAGCGGTACAACAGGATTGCGCCCGCGATGGTGAAGGCCCCCAGCACCAGCGACAGGATGATCCGCAGCCCCCCCGCCGCCCAGGCATCGGTCACCGGCGGCATGGCGATCAGCACGGTGGCCAGCCCCCCCAGCGCGACAAAGCCCATGACGCCCACGTTGAAGAGCCCCGCGAACCCCCATTGCAGGTTCACGCCCAGCGCCATGATGGCCGACACCAGCCCCATGTTCACGATGATCAGCGCGGTATTCCAGCTTTGCATCACGCCGGTCGCGACGATCAGCAACGCGATCCCGGCGGCGTACAGGGTGAACTTGACGCTGTCGGTCATACCGCTTTCCCCTTGAAGAGGCCCGTGGGCTTGAACAGAAGCACGATCAGAAGGATGACGAAGCTGACCGCGAACTTGTAATCGGTTGACAGCAACTGAACCAACCCATCAGGCGCCATGCTGTCCGGCAGGGCATAGGTCAGCACCTTCTTCCAGGCATAGGTGATCGTCACCTCGGAAAAGGCGATGACGAAGCCGCCCGCGATGGCACCGACCGGGTTGCCGAGGCCCCCGACGATGGCCGCCGCGAAGATCGGCAGCAGAAGCTGGAAATAGGTGAAAGGCTTGAAGCTCTTGTCGAGGCCGTAAAGCACGCCCGCGATCGTCGCCAGCGCCGCCACCAGCATCCAGGTGTAGAGCACGACCCGTTCGGGGTTGATCCCCGACAGAAGTGCCAGATCCTCGTTGTCGGAATAGGCGCGCATCGACTTGCCGGTGCGGGTGCGGTTCAGAAACCAGAAAAGCGCCACGACCACGATGATCGCGGTCACCAGCGTGATCCCCTGACTGGTACGGATCGCCAGTGGCTCGGCCAGACCCGTCATCTCGCGGAAGGTGCGGGCCGAGATGATGAAGCGCTCGCCATCGGCGAAACGCTGGTCATCGGGGCCGATCACGAAGCGCACGATGCCGTTCATGATGAACATGACCCCCATCGACACGATGACAAGGATCACGGGCTTGGCCTTCTGCACCCGGTAGAAGCGATAGACGGCGCGGTCGGTGATCACCAGCAGCGCGATGCAGCCCAGAATCCCGAAGGGCAGGGCCAGAAGCGCCGTGGGCAACGGCCCGAGCGTGACGCCCGCCGCCTGCAGCCACCAGGTGATCAGGATGGTGATCATGGCGCCGAAGGCCATGGTGTCGCCATGGGCGAAGTTGGAAAACCGCAAGATGCCGTAGATCAGCGTCACCCCAAGCGCCCCCAGCGCCAGCTGACTGCCATAGGCGACGGCGGGGATGATCACGAAATTCGCCAGCGCGATGACGGCGTTCAGAAGATCCATCGCTCAGCCTCCCAGGAAGGATTTGCGCACGTCCGGGTCGGCCAGCAATTCCTTGCCGGTCCCGGTATAGGCGTTGCGGCCCTGGACCAGGACATAGCCCTTGTCCGCGATCTCGAGCGCCTGGCGCGCATTCTGTTCCACCATCAGGATCGGGATGCCGGTGCGGGCCACCTCGATGATCCGGTCGAACAATTCGTCCATCACGATGGGGCTCACGCCCGCGGTCGGTTCGTCCAGCATCAGCACCTTGGGCTTGGTCATCAGCGCGCGGCCCACCGCGACCTGCTGGCGCTGCCCGCCCGACAATTCGCCCGCCGCCTGACGGCGCTTTTCCTTCAGGATCGGGAACAGTTCATAGACCTGCTCCATCGTGCCGCGGAAATCGTCGCGCCGGATGAAGGCGCCCATCTCGAGGTTCTCCTCGACGGTGAGCGAGGTGAAGATGTTCGAGGTTTGCGGCACGAAGCCCATGCCCTTGATGACCCGGTCCTGCGGGCTGAGATTGGTGATGTCCTCGCCATCGAGCCGCACCGATCCCTGCCGCACGTCCAGCATGCCGAAGATCGCCTTCATCGCGGTGGATTTCCCCGCGCCGTTCGGCCCCACGATCACCGCGATCTCGCCGGGGTTCACCGCCACCGTGCACTCATGCAGGATGTCGGGGCCCTTGCCATAGCCGCCGGTCATCGTGTCGCCGATCAGGAAGGCCTCGGATGTCTTCATCGCCTTTCCCGTTCCGGGCGACGGCGTCAGCGTCCCCCCGCCGGTCCGCTTGGTGATCGAGGCGTCCTTGTTGCCGCGATCGTCCTGATACGGATTATCGCCCATGCCCGGCCCCCATCTTCCTCTCGCCCCAAATATCCCGGGGGTCGCCATTGTCGCGCCATTGGTCCGAGAGACAATGGCGACGGGGCAGAGCCCCCGCATCGGTCGGACGGACGCAGTCCGTTCGAAACACGCTCATGCCCCCACCTTCGCCTTGTTCTTGAGCCCGGTGCCCAGATAGGCCTCGATCACCTGCTCGTTGGCCTTGATCTCGGCCAGCGTGCCCTGTGCAAGCACCTTGCCTTCGGCCATGCAGATCACCGGGTCGCAGATCTTGCCGATGAAATCCATGTCGTGCTCGATCACGACGAAGGTGTATCCCCGCTCCTTGTTGAGCCGCAGGATCGCGTCGGCGATGGTGTTGAGAAGCGTGCGGTTCACGCCCGCGCCGACCTCGTCCAGAAAGACGATCTTGGCGTCCACCATCA
>CAZNMV010000432.1:0-2829 GCA_964573835.1 uncultured Aestuariivita sp.
GAAGCGCACCTTGAGCATGACCTGTTGAACGCCGCCGACACCCATCAGGTTCGACACGCGTTCGGGCGCATAGCGTTCCGCCAGATCCAGCGCCCGCTGCAGGCGCTGGGCGCTCGACACGGTGCCCGACAGGACGATGCCGTCATTGGCGGTGCGCACTTCGATCTTCTCGCCCGGCAGGATCTGCTGCAGGCGTTCCTTGAATTCGCTGATGTCGGCGGCGACGCGCACATCGACATTGGTGATCAGCTGTCCTGCCCCGTCGAGCAGCGTCAGCGTGGTCAGGCCGGGCGACTTGCCCAGCACGTAGATCGTGCGGTCCGACAGCGACGAGATGTCGGCGATCTGCGGATTGGCGATGCTGAGTTCGGCGAAGGGCACGTCGCTTTCGACGACGACGGCACGATTCATCGGTACATCCAGCGTCGACACAGTGCCGCGCTGGACGACGCGCAGCGTTTCGGCCTGCACCGCCTGCACCACCGGCCCAAGGGCCACTACAAGCCCGATCAGGGCCGTCTTCAAAAGGTCCTTGCGCGTCATGTGACCTGCCTCTCGATCACGCATCTGTTCGGGTCTTGTCTGCCCGCTCTCCTTGTCAGAATGGAGCAGATCGGCTTTTTTTGCAAGAATCAACATCTTCACGTTGTCGATTGATGTGGATAGAACACACTGAGGTTGTCCACAGACCGGAAAAACGACGGGCAGGCCCCGTGAAGAACCTGCCCCAAGGCATCACGCCGGATGCCTGCCTGATGTCAGTTCGTGCAGGGGATGGGGATTTCGACCACATCCGCGCCGCGCCGGGTGCGGATCGTGCAGATGCGCTCGGGTTCCGGTTCGGTGCGGATTTCCGCCTCGGCCAGTCCCAGGAGCGACCGCTGGTCGACCTCGATCCGGTCGGTGACGGCGGTGTCGTTGATGCCCACCAGCGCAAGCGTCAGTTCCCCGGTCGACTGGGCCTGAGCCAGCTTGGCGACCTGATGAGGTTCCACCGCCACGGTGACCGTGCGCGCGATGAGCGTGCCGTCGAGGTCTCCGCCCGCGCTCTGATCGATGGCGATCAGGTGCACGGCGCTTTCGATCAGCTGGGTCACTTCGCGTTCGCTGCGGTTTTCACCGCCGATCCGGCCGGTCCAGTAGATATCGACCCGGTCGCCCGGCCGCAGGAAGCCCGACACGCCGGATGTCACATCGACCTTGATCGTGAAGGCGCGCATCCCCTTTTCGAGGCGCGAGGTCAGACCGGCCTCTTCGCCCGGTTCGGTCACCTTGACGGCCATGATCGCTTCGCCCGGTTCCATCGCGCGCAGGATATAGCGCGGACGATCTTCCGCCGGAAACAGCTCGGCGGCATCCACGAAGACGCCTTCGGGCAGGGCGTCCTTCGGCCACTTCACCTGGCGGACCGCCTCGGGTTTCAGGATCTCGCCGTAGCGCAGCGGCGCCGAGGCGACGAAGACATCGACGGTGGGTACCACCGCGGGTCGTGCGGCACGTTCCTTGGCCAGTGCGGTCTGATAGGCGTCGATATAGTTCTTGGCCATCATGACGGCCCCGCCCGCAAGGCCGATGCCCACCAGCAGCACAAGTCCGAATACCAGTCGCATGTCTTACCCCTTCCGTAATGTCTGTTAGGCCGCAGTGGCGCAGTCGCGTGCCCCGGGCCTGAAGACGAGGGTAACGCGCAGATGTGGCAAAAGCAGGGCGACGGCATGGCGGGTCGAAGACCGCAGTTCCAGCCGTCAGAGCCCCGTTTCGACGTCGGTGGTGCTGATCGCGTCTGAAATGCCGGACGCAACGTTGCTGGTCGCGTTGTTCAGCGAAAATGTCGCCGCTCCGGCCAGGGCCACGATGGCCGCGGTCAGAACGACCCAGTCGACGGTGACAGCGCCGTCTTCGTCGCGGAACCGATTGAAGATCCAGTGTCTCACCTGACATCCCCTTGTTGGTCGAATGCTCTCGATGGAAAAGCCGCGCCCTGATCCCAGGGCGCGGCCATCTCACGCATAGCCTGAGCTATGAAGCCGATATCAGAGGCCGGTATCCGGCGTGAAGTTCAGCGAGCTTTCGATGTTGCCGGTCAGGGTCGAGGCACCGCCCGACACCGAGCCATAGGCTGCGCCGGCCAGGGCGACGACGGCTGCGGTCAGCACGACCCAGTCAACCGTGACGGCGCCGTTTTCGTCTGCGCGGAAGTTTTTGATGAAGTTCAGCATTGTAGTCCCTCCAGAAAGGATGTTTCAGGTTACCCGCCCCACCGTCTTTGACCGCACTCTCACACATGGTCTCAGCGTTGCGATGGCACCAATAAGCCCTTTGTTTGGGGCGCGATTATGGCGCGGAATCGTTCTTTTCGGGCCAGCGTATTTTTCTGAATATTTTTGGGATTTCCCTTGAAACGAAGGGGCCGTGAGGTGTCCCTGCAACTGTGGGCGCGGGTTATCCACACGAAGTCTGGCATTCATGCCACTTTTCACGCATGATTTTCTGTAAAAAGACGTCTGGCAATCGGCAGGTACATCCATGCGCAAGGCGCTGCTTCTCGGTCTTTGTGTGCTGGCGTTTGCGCCGGCGGCTGCGGCGCAGGTGCCGGGCACCGGCGGATTCGAGGCCAAACGCGTCAAGCCCCCCGCACCGGGCACGACCCAGCGGATCACCGTCCAGGTGCCACCGCGCGACCGCCCGGCGGTGCCGCCCCTGCCGTCAGCGGCCCCCGCGCCGGAAATCCCCCTCGCGGTCACCGCAGGTGCGACGGCCCCGGTTCCCGGGCGTCATGACTGGTTCTGGCAGGCGATCTCGCCCGATATCGGCGACAGCGGGCCGGGG
>CAZNMV010000433.1:0-2798 GCA_964573835.1 uncultured Aestuariivita sp.
CCAGATCGCGCACGATCTGTTCCACGTCACGCCCGACATAGCCCACTTCGGTGAATTTCGTCGCCTCGACCTTGAGGAAGGGTGCCCGCGCCAGTTTGGCCAGACGGCGGCTGATCTCGGTCTTGCCAACGCCGGTGGGGCCGATCATCAGGATGTTCTTGGGGTAAACCTCGTCCCTTATGTCATCGGCCAGCTGCTTGCGCCGCCAGCGGTTGCGCAGGGCCACTGCAACCGCGCGTTTGGCATCCTTCTGCCCGATGATGAACCGGTCGAGTTCCGAGACAATCTCGCGGGGGGTCAGGTCGGTCATGTGCGGTCCTTTCCGGGCATGGTGACGACATACGCATTCCGGTGGGGGGATTGAAGGGGTTGCGAAGTGTAGATGCGAATTGTATATACAATAAGGAACCCATCAGGCGACCGAGGTAACGCCCCATCAACCATCTTCATGCGACGCTCCTACAGGGATCGGAGCAGAAGCATGTACGAATGGGACGAGGCCAGGCGAAGTCTGGTGCTTGCGAAACACGATATCGACCTCGTCGAAGCTGCACACATTCTTGACGGACCCGTCCTGATCGTGCCTTCGAACCGAAATGGAGAACCGCGATGACTTGCCATCGGCATATCGAACGGGCGTGAGATCGCTTTGGTCTTTACCAAGCGTGGCGACAACATAAGGCTGATTTCGGCCCGGAGGGCCAGGGAACATGAAAGAAGAGCGTATCACGCGCGTCACTTTGAATGAGGCGCGCAAGATGACGGGCCGGACCGACTGGGAAAGTCTTCGGCGCGAGGACGAAGCAGGGATCGAGCCCGAACATGACCCTGAAATCGACGATGTCGAATGGGATTGGTCGAAGGCGCGCATCATGCCGGGGATCTTCGCGGGAGTGAAACTGCCCGAGCCTGCGCCCAAATCCGCGATCTCGCTGCGCGTCGATCCCGACGTGCTCGCCTTCTTCAAATCCGGCGGCAAGGGGTATCAGACACGGATGAACGCCGTCCTGCGCGCCTATATGGAGGCCGCGAAGTCCGGTCAGGCCTGAATCGTCTCCACCGTCAGCTTCCCGTTCGTGTAAACGCAGATGTCCGCCGCGATCGCCATGGCCCGCCGGGCGACCTCTTCGGCCGACAGGTCGCTGTCCATCAGTGCACGGCCCGCGGCCAGGGCATAATTGCCGCCCGATCCGATTGCGGTGACGTCATGTTCGGGCTCCAGCACGTCGCCCGCGCCGGTTATGACGAACATCTGCCGGCCATCCGTGACGATCAGCATCGCTTCAAGCTTCTGCAGATACTTGTCGGTGCGCCAGTCCTTCGCCAGTTCCACGGCCGCGCGCTGCAACTGTCCCGGCGTCGCTTCGAGCTTGGTCTCGAGCCGTTCCAGAAGCGTGAAGGCATCCGCCGTCGACCCGGCAAAGCCTGCGACCACATCAATGCCTCCGGGTGACAGGCGGCGCACCTTGCGCGCCGTTCCCTTGATCACCGTCTGGCCCAGAGACACCTGACCGTCACCCGCGATGACGACCTGGCCGCCCTTCTTGACGCCGATGATCGTCGTGCCGTGCCAGCCGGGAAAGCCGTGATCGGACATGCGGGCGCGCTCCTTCCTGTGGGTCGATCCTATATGACCGCCCGGGCCAAGGCGCACAAGGGTTGCGGCGCGGGCGGGGAATCCCCACCTCCAGCCCATGACCGACATCGCGATCCTTCTCGATGATGACCTTCTGACAAGCGCCCGCGCTGGGCGGCACAATTTTATCGCGCTGATGGAAGGGGTTCTGCGCGACGCCGGCCATGACGTGCATTTCCTGCCCGAAGGGGCGGCCACGGGCGATCTGCCCGATCATTCGCTGGTCCACATGGCCCAGCCGGTCAGCCATCATGGGCTGACCTTCCGCCGCGCCTATCAATATCCGTTCTGGCGGATCGAGGCGACGGAACGGCGCTGGGCCTGGGACGTGGCGCGCGCCCCATTTCCCGAAGGCACCGGCGACACGGACGAAGCGCGCGACTTCCAGTCGCGCTGGCGCAAACGCATCCACGGGGTCGCTGCGTTGCCACCCCACCGGGAGGACGGTCACATCTACGTGCCCCTTCAGGGCCTTCTGACGCGGCACCGGTCGTTCCAGACGATGTCTCCGGTCGAGATGATCGAAACGGCGTTGCGTCTCGATCCGTCGCGCCGGGTGATCGCGACGCTGCATCCCAAGGAACGCTATGACCGCGAAGACCGCCGGGCCCTGAAGCGGCTGCAGGCCGAACACGGCCGGTTCCGTGTCGATGACAGACCCCCGGCGGTGCATCTGGCCCACTGCGCCTATGTCGTGACGCAGAATTCATCGGTCGCCTTTGAGGGTTTTCTGTTCGACCGGCCCGCGATCCTCTTCGCGCGGATCGACTTTCACCATATCGCCCTGTCGCTGCCACACATGTCGGTGGAAGACGCCTTCGCCTGTGTGGCGACGCACCGACCGCCCTTTGCCGACTATGTCCACTGGTTCTGGCAGGAGCAGTCGATCAATGCGGGCCGCCCCGAAGCGAAGGACAGGATCGCCGCGCGGTTCCGCGCGCTGGGCTGGCCGGTCTGAACGAAAAAGGGCGCCCGGTCAGGGCGCCCGATTCCGGAAAAAGGACCCGCAGATCAGATCGACGATTCGATCCAGCTCTGCAGGGATGCCTTGGGCGCCGCGCCGGTACGGTTCGACACGACCTCACCGTTCTTGAAGATGAACAGCGCCGGGATGCCGCGCACGCCCATCCGGGCGGGGGAATTCGGGCTGTCCTCGACATTG
>CAZNMV010000434.1:0-2790 GCA_964573835.1 uncultured Aestuariivita sp.
TGATGTTTCAGCAAGGGATTTCAGCAACCGATGCAGCAGCACTGTGCGGCTTTTCATGCGCGGCGTCTTTGAAACGGGCCTTGAAAGCACAGCAATAGCGTCAAGCGCGACGTATTGAACGTAAGAGGCCACCAGGCGAAGGCTTCGCCAGTGCTTTGTGCCTCAAGCAAAGTGCCTCTGACAAAGCCGGCAGAACTGATACTTGATCGAGTTATCCGCTAAGTGCGCCGCAATGGTCGACCAGGACGCGCACCGGTGGGCTGGCCTTGCAGCCAAATGCAGACACCGTTGGCATAAACCCGCTTGATCCCTTTGGCGGGGCGGCAGGGGTCGGCGAAATCGCCGATGTCGATGATGGTGGCCGGGTCAAAAAGCACCAGATCGGCAAAGTTGCCCGGTGCCAGCACCCCGCGCTCGGTCAGGGCGAAATTGCGCGCGGTCAGGCCTGTCATCTTGTGCACGGCGGTTTCCAGCGCGAACAGGTTTTCATCGCGGGAATAGTGCCCCAGCACCCGTGGGAACGTGCCCCATGCGCGGGGATGGGGGTGTTTATCGTGCACGATCCCGTCCGAGCCAATCATCGTGTCAGGATAGCTGAGAATACGGCGCACGTCCTCTTCACTCATCTGGAAATAAACGGCACCGCCAGGCATCAGCCGCTCGGCCGCTTGGCGCGGGGTGCAGCCCATTTCGGCGGCGATTTCGGCCAGATCGCGCCCCGAGGCATTGGGCATTACATCGGACCATGTGATCACCACCCGGTCGCATTTTTCGACGCGCTCAGGCTGTAAAATGGTGGAACTGGCGGCGTAGGGATAGGCATCCAGCGCGATGTTTTGATGGGCGCGCGCCTTGTCGATCAGATCGAGCGTGATCTTCGATTTACCGTGGTTCGGTTTGCTCATGCATTTGTGGTGCGACACGACCACGGGCACGCCGGCCTCGGCCCCGATCCGAAAGGTTTCGAGCAAGGAGTCGATCACTCGATCCTCTTCGTTGCGCATATGGGTAACATAAAGCCCATCGTGGCGGCCAAGGGTGCGGGCGATTGCGATTACCTCGTCCGTGGGGGCATTGGTAGCAGGGGCATAGTAAAGCCCGGTGGAAAGTCCGATGGCCCCGGCCCGAAGTGCCTGGTCCAGAAGCGCGCACATTGCAGCGATTTCGTCGGCGGTCGCGGCGCGGTCCAGCCGGTCCATAACCGCGTGGCGCAGGTTGGAATGGCCACACAGGCAGGCGGTGTTCACAGCGGCGGGCGTGGTTTCCAGCGCGGCGAAATAGGCGCCGAAATCAGGAAAGTTCGTGGTGCCCGGCGCGGTAAACAGGCTGAGCGGCGCAGGCGGTTGCGGGCGGTCGGGCAGAACCGGGGCGATGCTGACGCCGCAATTGCCGTTGATAACGGTAGTCACGCCTTGGCTGACCTTGGGTTCCAGCAGCGGCATTTCCAGAACGGCGCGGTCGTCGTGGCAATGACTGTCGATGAAACCGGGTGCGAGCGCCAGACCGTCGCACTCGATCTCTTGGACGGCGGTGTCCTCAGCCAATTGCCCCATCGCCACGATCCGGTCGCCTGTGATCGCCAGATCGCCAGTGACGGACGGGCCGCCGCTGCCGTCGATCAGGCGGGCGTTGCGAAAGATCAGATCATAGTCGGCCATGGCTTAGCCCTTTAGCGGTTTTTTGGTCTCGCCTGCCCAGCGGGCGGTGAGGTGAAGCAGGATCACGGCCAGCGCCAAGGGCACCGCCCCCGCCACATAGATCGTGGCGATATCCAGCGTTTCGGAATAGGTTTTCGAGTGGCGCATTAGAAAGCCACGCGTCACCCGTAGCCCCGGCCCTACAAAGCAGTAAAACAACGCGGGCAGCACGAAAATCAGGATCGCGACCGATTGGATCGTCAGAACCAACCGCTGCGCACGCGGCCCCATCTTGGGCTGAAATATCGCCGGGTCGAAGTGGCGTTTGAAGGCCAATGTCGCGCCCAAAAGCCCCGCCCAGATCATCAGGTAGCGGGCAATTTCCTCGGTCCAGACGGGGGGCTGGAAAAAGACATAACGCGCGACCACCTGCAATACGACCGTGCCGACCAGCAATGCCAGCGCCACGATGGCGACACGCAGCAAGGCGGCATCGACCAGATCGCTTGTTCGGATGATCGCGCGTTTCATGGTTTACCCCCCGCGCGCGTCAGTTGCGGACCTGCGCCAGCGCGGCGGCATAGGCGGCAAGATCGCTTTCGGACATGACTTTCTTATGCACAACCTCGGACAGGGCCAGCATCTTTTCCCGCTCGCCCAGGGCCAGTTCGGTCACGGTCACGCCAGCCTCGTCAAAGAGCGCCTGCACCTTGCCGGACCAGTCCTGAACCCATGCGCGATTGGCGGCGGTGCCTGCATCGATCGCCGATTGGATCGTGGCGCGATCGGCGTCGGACAGACCGCTCCACCAGTCTTCAGACACTACGACAGCGCGCACCGAGGGGGCCAGTGCCGCCGGGGTGTAGTGTTTGAGGTATTTGGTATGCCCGGTCCGCAGGGCCGAGTTCGGCGGGTTCACATAGCCATCGACGATCCCGGTTTGCAGTGCGTTGGCGACCTCGCCCCATGCGACGACGGTGGATTGCACGCCGAGCACCTGAAAGAAGGCTACCTGCCCCTTGTCCAGCGCACGCATCCGCAGGTCGGCCAGGTCGTCGAGCGTGGCGACGGGTTTTTTCGAGTTGAAAATGCCTGCGTCCAGACCACGCTGAGTAAAGGCGGCGACGCGCAGGCCGTTTTCGATAAGGGGGGC
>CAZNMV010000435.1:0-2773 GCA_964573835.1 uncultured Aestuariivita sp.
GGCGCAGGACCGCTGGGAGCTGGGCTTTGCGCCGGATGCCTGGCAAAGCCTCTGGGATCATCTGACAGCCAAGGGCGTGGGCGAGGAGTTGATCTTCGGCGCGGGGCTTGCCAAGCCGTCGACCCGCGAGGGCGGCAAGCCCTATGACACCTTCCGAAACCGGATCATCTTCCCCATCCGCGACGCGCGCGGGCGCTGCATCGCCTTCGGCGGCCGCGCGATGGACCCGACCGACAGCGCCAAGTATCTCAACAGCCCCGAGACGGAGCTCTTCGACAAGGGCCGCAGCCTGTACAACCACGGCCCCGCGCGCACCGCTGCCGGAAAGGGCCAGCCGCTGATCGTGGCGGAAGGCTATATGGATGTGATTGCGCTGTCCGAGGCGGGGTTCGGCGCGGCGGTGGCCCCCTTGGGCACCGCGATCACCGAGACGCAGTTGCAGCTTCTGTGGCGCATCGCGCCGGAGCCCGTCATCGCGCTCGATGGCGACACGGCGGGGCTGCGCGCGGCGATGCGGGTGATCGACCTTGCGCTGCCGCTGCTGGAAGCGGGCCAGTCGCTGCGCTTTGCGATCATGCCCGACGGCAAGGACCCCGACGACCTGATCCGCAGCGACGGCCCGGCGGCGGTGCAGAAGGTCATCGAGGCAGCACAGCCGATGGTGCGGCTGCTGTGGCAGCGCGAGACGGAAGGCAAAGTCTTCGACAGCCCCGAACGCAAGGCCGCGCTTGATCGGGCGTTGCGCGAAAAGCTCAAGCTGATCCGCGACCCGTCGATCCGGTCGCATTACGGGCAGGAGATCAAGGACCTGCGCTGGCAGCTGTTCCGTCCGGCCCCGGCCCCGCGCGGCGCGCGGCGCGCGCAGGCGGCCCCGTCGGCGGCCCCGGACACGCGGCGGTCGCTTCTCGCCTCGGCCGGGCCGGGGGCAGAGGATCACCTGCGCGAGGCGGTGATCCTGGCCGCCGTCATCGCCACGCCCCGCATCGCCGCCGAATTCGAGGCGGGGCTCGAGGCGCTGGCCTGTCGCGATTCCGACCATGCCGCGCTGCGCGACATCATCCTGTCGGTCGCCATGTCGGCACCCTTGTCACTGGCCGCGGAAATCGAGGCGCGGCTGGGTCCCCGGCCCCTTGAAAACCTGCATTCCCTTCGCCATGTCGCCATAACACCCTGCCTGCGCGACCCCGGGAACGTCGATCTTGCCCGCATGACGGTGGCCGAGGAACTCGCAAAACTGGCCGCGCATCGGGGGCTTGAAGCGGAAGTGGCCGATGCCGTCGAAGACATGGCCGGACCGGCCGACGAAGCGGTGACCTGGCGTCTTGCCCAGATGGTCAGGGCCAAGGATGAAGCCGTACGCAGCCAGAAGGAAGACCGAACCGAATACGACACTGGCGCGAACGGGGCCCGCATGAGCAAGCGCGAACGCGACGCCTTTGCCGCGCTGATCGACCAGATCAGCTTTGACAAACCGCGCCGCTAGGGTGTTTTGGTAAAGAAAAGTCAAACAGAACAGGGTAACCGGGTGGCCGAATCACCCACACGCGCTAATGATTCGCTGCACAGGCGAATCACCCGACACCCCGCAGGAGACCTTCATGGCCGCCAAGGACAACGACGACGCCAAGACCGAAGACCAGGACACCGACATCTCGCTCGACATGAGCCAGGCTGCGGTGAAGAAGATGATCGCCGAGGCGCGCGAACGCGGCTATATCACCTATGACCAGCTCAACCAGGTCCTGCCCCCCGATCAGGTGAATTCCGAACAGATCGAAGACGTGATGTCGATGCTGTCGGAAATGGGCATCAACATCATCGAGGACGAGGAAGCCGAAGAGGAAGAGAACCGCGGCGGCACCGATGTGGTGGCGACCGAGGGCGCGCGCGATCTGACGCTGGGCTCGACCGGTCAGGAAAAGCTCGACCGCACGGATGACCCGGTGCGCATGTATCTGCGCGAGATGGGCAGCGTCGAACTGCTGAGCCGCGAGGGCGAGATCGCCATCGCCAAGCGGATCGAGGCCGGTCGCAACACGATGATCGCGGGCCTGTGCGAAAGCCCGCTGACCTTCCAGGCCATCACCATCTGGCGCGAGGAACTGCTGTCGGAAGACATCCTGCTGCGCGACGTGATCGATCTGGAGACGACGTTCTCGGGTCAGCTGGACGACGATGACGAAGTCGCGGGCCTTGCCGGCGCCGAAGGCGGAACGGCCGCGCGCGGGGACGAGGATTCGGGCGAGCCCGAGCTTGACGCCGACGGCAATCCCATCGCCAAGGATGACGAGGACGAGGACGACGATCAGGCCAACATGTCGCTGGCCGCGATGGAATCGGCCCTGAAGGATCAGGTGCTGAGCACGCTCGAACGGATCGCCAACGATTACGCCGAACTGAGCGAGATGCAGGACAGCCGCATCTCGGCCACGCTGAACGAGGACGGGTCCTTCAGCGCGGGCGACGAGGCGCATTATCAGCAGCTGCGTTCGGAAATCGTGGAACTGGTGAACGGGCTGCACCTGCACAACAACCGGATCGAGGCACTGATCGACCAGCTTTACGGCATCAACCGCCGGGTCATGGCCATCGACAGCGCGATGGTGAAGCTGGCCGATCAGGCGCGCATCAACCGCAAGGAATTCATCGACGAATACCGCGGCCGCGAACTTGACCCCAACTGGCTTGACGACATGGCCCAGAAGGACGGTCGCGGCTGGAAGATGTTCATGGAGCGCTCGCCCGAAAAGGTCGAGGAGCTGCGCGCCGACAT
>CAZNMV010000436.1:0-2766 GCA_964573835.1 uncultured Aestuariivita sp.
CTATATCGTGGGCATCCTGCTGGCCTGGCGGATCGGTGTGGTGAGCGTGGCGCGCGAGGCGCTCTGGCCGGCAGGCCGCGCGCCCATGACACGCGAACAGGTCGACGACTACATCACCTGGTCGATCCTGGGGATCATCATCGGCGGGCGGCTCGGGTTCGTGCTGTTCTACCAGCCGGGCTATTTCCTGCAGAACCCCGGAGAGATCCTCGCGGTCTGGCAGGGCGGCATGGCTTTCCACGGCGGGCTTCTGGGCGTTGTGCTGGTGAGCTGGGTCTATGCCGCGCGCAACGCGCTCCCCAAGCGCAGCGCGGCGGATCTGATCGCGCTGTGCGTGCCTCCGGGGCTTCTGCTGGGCAGGATCGCGAATTTCATCAATGCCGAGCTGTGGGGGCGGCCCACCGACCTGCCCTGGGGTGTCGTCTTCCCGGGGGAAGCGGCGCAGGATTGTCCCGGCATCGTGGGGCTTTGCGCGCGCCACCCCTCGCAGCTTTACGAGGGGCTGCTGGAAGGGCTGGTGCTGGGGCTGCTGCTTTTGTGGCTGGCCTGGCGGCGCGGTGCGCTGAAGCGGCCCGGTCTGATCGCGGGCACCTTCTTTGCGGGCTACGGTCTGGCGCGCTTCGCGGTCGAGTTCGTGCGCCAGCCGGATGCGCAATTCATCGCCCCCGGAAACCCCTTGGGCCTTGCGCTGCATGTGGATGGTTTCGGATTGACCATGGGCCAGCTTCTGTCGCTGCCGATGATCGCGCTGGGCCTGTGGCTGATCGCGACGGCGCGGGCGCGCGATGGCGCTGGCTGAGATCATCGCCCGCCGGATCGCGGCCGAGGGGCCCGTCACGGTGGCCGATTACATGGCCGAATGCCTGCTGCATCCCGACCACGGCTATTACACCACGCGCGAGGTCTTCGGGCGCGCGGGCGATTTCATCACCGCGCCCGAGATCAGCCAGATGTTCGGCGAACTGATCGGGCTGTGGCTCGCACAGGTCTGGACCGATCAGGGCCGCCCCGCCCCCTTCACCCTGGCCGAGCTTGGCCCCGGACGGGGCACGCTGATGGCAGACGCGCTGCGCGCCGCTGGCCGGGTACCGGGGTTCGCACAGGCCGCGCGGCTGGTGCTGGTCGAGGCGTCACCGCGCCTGCGGGCCGAGCAGGGCACGCGGCTGGGGGATCACGCGCCGGTCTGGGTGCACAGCGCCGAGGCGCTGCCCGAGGGGCCGCTTTTCCTTGTCGCCAACGAATTCTTCGACGCGCTGCCGGTGCGCCAGTTCGTCCGCGACGCCACGCGCTGGCGGGAACGGCAGGTGGGGCTGCAGAACGGGCAGCTGTCCTTCGGGCTGGGCCCCGCGCTGCCGCAACCGGCACTGGCCGGGCGGCTCGACGACACGCGCGACGGCGATCTGGTGGAATACTGCCCCGCCGCCGCCCCGGTCATGGCCGGGGTCGCCCAGCGCATCGTCGACCATGGCGGCGCGGCGCTGGTTATCGACTATGGCGACTGGCGGTCACTGGGCGACACGCTGCAGGCCGTAAGTCGCCATGGCCGCGCCGATCCGCTGGCCAACCCCGGCACCGCCGATCTGACCGCGCATGTGGATTTCGAAGCGCTTGCCCTAGCCGCACCCTGCGCCCACACAAGGCTGACCCCGCAGGGCGTCTTCCTCGAACGGCTGGGAATCACGGCACGGGCGCAGGCGCTTGCCCGGGGACTGACCGGTCCGGCGCTTGATGCGCATGTCGCCGCACATCGGCGGTTGACGCACCCGGGTGAAATGGGAACGCTCTTCAAGGCGATGGGATTCTCTCCCCGGGGCGCGCCGCCCCTGCCCGGACTGGATGCATGACGCTTGAGATACTCACCGCTGACAGCCTGAAGCCGCTGCGCCACGGCTTCTTCACCCGTCGCGGCGGGGCGTCGAGCGGTGTGTTCGAAGGGTTGAACTGCGGTGCGGGGTCGTCGGACCTGTCCGAGATCGTCGCGATCAACCGCGCCCGCGTGGCCGAGGCGATGGAGGTGGGCCACCTTGCGGGCATGCGGCAGGTGCATTCCGCGGATGTGGCGGTGATCGAAGGGCCCGAGGGCGAAAAGCCGCGCGCCGATGCCATGGTGACCGACCGGCCGGGTCTTGCGCTGACGGTGCTGACCGCCGATTGCCAGCCGGTGCTGTTCGCCGATGTCGAGGCCGGCGTGATCGGGGCGGCCCATGCGGGCTGGCGCGGGGCGCTCGATGGCGTGCTCGAGGCGACGGTGGAGGCGATGGAGCGGCTGGGGGCCGCGCGGGCGCGGATCACCGCCGTCATCGGCCCCACGATCAGCCAGCGCGCCTATGAGGTCGGGCCGGAATTCCTGGACGAATTCCTGGCCGATGATCCGGACAATGCCCGCTTCTTCGCCAATGGTCAGGGCGACCGCTATCTCTTCGATCTGCCGGGCTTCGGGCTGATGCGCCTGCGCCGCGCGGGCGTGGGCGAAGCGGTCTGGACCGGCCATTGCACCTATTCCGACCCGGCGCGCTTTTATTCCTATCGCCGGTCCTGCCATGACCGCGAGGCGGATTACGGGCGGCTGATCTCGGCCATCAGATTGTAGCCGATCCGGAAACGATAATCGCCTCCAGCGCCGACCGTTTCCGTATGCAAACCAACCTGCGCCCCGCCGCTGCCACAATTCGCCGCGAAATGGCCCCGCGCCGCCGGCCGATTCCACATTTCCGCCCAAACACGGCCCCAATGCACAGGCAGTTTGATCCTGACACAGGCGCGCCC
>CAZNMV010000437.1:0-2764 GCA_964573835.1 uncultured Aestuariivita sp.
GATCTGGCCTTCTTCCACCGCCGAGACGGTGATCGTGCCGCCTGCGTTGATCTGTGCCAGCGCGCCGATACTCGCCGTCACGCTGTCTTCGGGCAGCCCTACCGCCCGCCTCAGCGCGCCCAGATCGCTCTCGGCCCGGCCCGTTCGGGCCGCCGACAGCGCCGCCGCCAGTTCCGCGTCGCCGCCCGCGAAGCCCTGATCGCCCGCCCGGTAGGGGTCGCGCGCCAGATCGTCCGCAACAAGGTCGAGCGCCTCGCGCGGTTCGTCGACCTCGGACGGCCTGCCATAGGTGATGACAAGGACCGAGCCCTGCACCGTCAGCACCCCGCCACCGCCCAGCGACGTGGCGACCCCGGTCACGTCGCGGTCAGTGCTGGCCAGCACCGTCACCGCGCCGGTGACATCCACCCGCGCTTGCGTGCCGATGCCTGCGGCGACGCTGTTGCGCGCCGACAGGGTCGCGATCGAGGTGCCGATGCCGCCGACGCCGCCACCGGCCAGCCCGCCGACGATGGCGTCCTGCGAAATCGTCTGGGTCGCGGTGATGCTCAGAGCGCGGGTGCGTCCGGGGGTCATCGAAGCATATGCGCCCATCCAGGCCCGCACGGTCTGGCGGAACTGCGTGACCAGGATCGACGCATTGATCCCCACGCCCGACGCGCCGCTGAGGCCCAGGACGAGGCCGGAATAAGTGAAATCGCTGTCGGCGGCGATGACCACGTCGCGCGCCACGTCCATCGCCGTGACGAAGGCCGGGGCGACGGCGGTCGGCGCGTCCGTGATCTCGGCCCGCACGACATCTTCGACGTTCAGCACCACGATGGTGGCACCGATGCTGGCCGCACCCCCTGCCACCGTCAGATTGCCTGCGTTCTGGCCCAGATCGCGCGGTGCTGCGGCGCGGATGGTCAGGTCGCGCGCGGCGGTCAGGGTCGCCCCGGTGACCAGCGCGGCAGTCTCGCCCGTGCTGCGCACCGTCTGCGAAATGCCCGACAGCGTCGCCAGCCCCCCGAAGACCCCGCTGACCGAGGCGGTGGTGACACGTTCGGGGGCGGCGGCGCGCAGCGTGATGTCGCGGGCGGTGATGTCAGTGCGGTCGATCAGCGCCCGGGTGGCCTTTGCCAGTTCGAGATGTTCGATCACGGCACCTGCCGCGGCGCTGCCGCCCACCGACCCGGTCAGCACGAAGGTCTTCAGATCGCTGTCGTTTCCGGCTTCGATCCGGACATCCTGCAGCGCAGTCAGCCGCACGCGGTCCAGTCCCGTCTGCACGCGCGCGGCCGCCTCGACGCTGTCGCGCACGAACAGGACCGGCACCTGCCCCTGAACCGATGCCGTCCCGCCTCCGCCCAGCGTAAGGGCAAGCGTGCGCATCAGCGTGGCATTGTCCGCGATCACCGCAATCCCGCGGCGTGCGGTCAGGTCCACGGCGCGATAGTCGGCCCCCGCGCTCCGGCTGCGGGCCATGACCCCGTCCGAGGCCTGCGTTCCGTTCGCGGTCACCTGCGCGCCCCGCGTGATGTCGGCGGTCACGCTGACCGCGCTTTCGATCACCGGCACGCTCAGACCCACGCCGGCGGTGCCGCCGAAATTCAGGTTCAGGTTTTCGCTGCGCAGGCGGCTCAGAAGCGCATCGTCGCCCCCGCCAAGACCGTCGAGCACGCCGCCCGCCAGTGCCTGCACCAGCACCGAATCCGCCGCCGTGACAGTGCCGCCGTCGATGCCCGCAGCGACCGCATCCTCGCGCTTGACGATGCTGGCCGACCCGGCCAGCGCAAAATCGGCCGCCAGCGCAAGGCTGACCGACGTCGCGGCCAGCCCCGTTTCCGACGCGGCGCGCACTTCGAGATCGTCGCCCGCCTCGACCTCGCTGTCGACGAGGACCGCTTCGGTCTCGCCCGCGATGCGCACGATGCCCATCGCGCCGGTTCCCGCCAGGCCCGTCGCGGACGCCCCGCCCTGCAGCACCAGCGACACGATGTCTTGCGCCTTGGTGGCCTCGACCGTGACATCGCCCGCCGCGCCAAGCGTCGCGTCCAGCGCAAAGGCGGCGACCGTGGCGCGCGCGGCCGTGCTGGCGACCGACCCGCCCAGATAGGCGCCGTCAAGTGCCCCGCCGCCGCCTACGGCGCGGGTTCCTGCAAGGCTGCGGTCCTCCGCGCTCAGCATGACGTTGCCGGTTCTGGCGGTGACACCGACGCCGATGATCGCGGCTTTGGTGACCGCGTCGAGACGCCCCGCCGCCACGGTCGCGCCCCCGGCGTCACGAGCCCCGCGAAGGTCGTCGCCTCGCTGTCGGTGTCCGCGCTCAGCGTGACCCGCGTCGCCGTCAGGTCGCCTGCGCCGTCGATCAGCGTCTGTGTCACCTGCTTGTGCAGCTGAACCGCACCACCCGCGCCGATCACCCTGCCAGTGCCGATCTGCGCGCCCGCCGAGACCGAAAGACCATCGGTGCGTGTGTCGGCGGCAAGCTCGGCGATGCCGCCCACATCGACCAGCGCATCCGCGCCCAGCGTCACATTGGCCTGCGTGCTGCCGCCGAATTCGACCAGCGACAGCGCGATCCCCAGCCCGAAGCCTGAATCGAGATCGGGCGTGGTGGCGGCGTCTTCGCCGGCCTTCAACAGATCCTCCGACCCGCCGCCCGGCGTGCCCGGGTCGGTGTCGTCGAAAATGCCGTCCCATTCGACCTTGCGCAGGTCGCGGACCTTGTCGCGCGCGGCCTGCGCCGCGTCGATCAATTCGGCCACGCCGGGGTCGTCGG
>CAZNMV010000438.1:0-2762 GCA_964573835.1 uncultured Aestuariivita sp.
GAAGACCACCAGAACGCCGTGACCATCCGCGTCTTCCAGGGCGAACGCGAAATGGCCGCCGACAACAAGATGCTCGGCCAGTTCAACCTTGAAAACATCCCGCCCGCGCCCCGCGGCATGCCCCAGATCGAGGTGACCTTCGACATCGATGCCAACGGCATCGTCAGCGTCGGCGCCAAGGACAAGGGCACCGGCAAGGAACAGAAGATCACGATTCAGGCTTCGGGCGGTCTGTCCGATGAAGACATCGAAAAGATGGTCAAGGACGCCGAAGAAAACGCCGAGGCCGACAAGGCCCGCCGCTCTCTGGTCGAGGCGAAGAACCAGGCCGAAAGCCTCATCCATTCGACCGAAAAGTCGGTCGAGGAACATGGCGACAAGGTCGACCCCTCGACGGTCGAGGCAATCGAGCTGGCCATCGCCGCGCTCAAGGACGATCTCGAGAAGGATGGCGTCAGCGCCGAAAAGATCCGCTCGGGCATCCAGAACGTGACCGAAGCCGCCATGCGGCTGGGCGAAGCGATCTACAAGGCCAGCCAGGACGAAGCCGATGGTGAACCCGCCCCCGCCGACCGGGGCCGGGACGACGACATCGTCGATGCCGACTTCGAAGACCTCGACAATGACAAGCGCAAGTAAGGCGCTTAACTGATCCGGACGGAAGCGGGCCGGTCCCCCCGGACCGGCCCCTTGCCGTTCCGGGCCCATCAAGGCGACACCCATGGCAAAACGCGACTATTACGACGTTCTGGGGGTATCCCGTGGTGCCTCGGCGGACGAGATCAAGAAGGCCTACCGCACCAAGGCGAAGGAACTGCATCCCGACCGCAACAAGGACAATCCCGACTCGGAAGCCCGCTTCAAGGAAGCCAACGAAGCCTACGAGGTCCTGAAGGACGCCGAGAAGAAAGCGGCCTATGACCGCTTCGGCCATTCCGCCTTCGAAGGCGGCATGGGCGGCGGCGGCCCGCGCCCCGGCGGCGGCTTCGGCGGCGGCGGCGATTTCACCAGCGCCTTCTCGGACGTGTTCGACGATCTCTTCGGCGATTTCATGGGCGGGCGCGGCGGCGGACGCCAGCGCGCCGCGCGCGGGTCGGACCTGCGCTACAACCTGCGCATCTCGCTGGAAGACGCCTTCTCGGGCCTGCAGAAAACGATCAAGGTGCGCACGCTTGTCACCTGCACCAAATGCTCGGGCACCGGGTCCGAAGGCGCGTCGGAACCCACCACCTGCCCCACCTGTTCCGGTATGGGCAAGGTGCGCGCGCAGCAGGGCTTCTTCACTGTCGAACGCACCTGCCCCACCTGCGGCGGTCTGGGCCAGATCATCAAGAACCCCTGCACCTCCTGCGGCGGCGCGGGCCGCACCGAAAAGGAACGCGCGCTCAACGTGAACATCCCCTCGGGGGTTGAGACCGGCACCCGCATCCGCCTCGCCGGTGAAGGCGAAGCGGGCATGCGCGGCGGCCCCCCCGGCGATCTCTACATCTTCGTCGAGGTGGACCAGCACAAGCTTTTCGAACGCGACGGCATCAACCTGCATTGCCGCGTGCCGGTCAGCATGGTCAAGGCCGCGCTGGGCGGTCAGGTCGAGGTGCCGACGATCGACGGCGGCCGCGCCCGCGTGCAGATCCCGTCCGGCAGCCAGTCGGGCCGCCAGATGCGCCTGCGCGCCAAGGGCATGCCTGCCCTGCGGGGCCAGGGGGTGGGCGACAAGGTCATCGAGCTGGCGGTGGAAACGCCCACCAACCTGACCTCGAAACAGAAGGACCTGCTCGAGGAATTCGAAAAGCTGTCGGAAGACAACAACCCGGAATCGAAGTCCTTCTTTTCCTCGGTCAAGACCTTCTGGGACAGCATGAAGGGGTGAGTGATTCCGGCCCCGGCCCCCTTTGGCCGGGGTCGCTCCGGTTAACCGGATCTTCATCACCGCCGGGCCAATCTGCCCGTCATGCCCACGCCACCTGCCTTCCACGAAGCCCCCCTGCCGCTTTTTGACGAAGCCGCGCCTGCGCCGCTGGCGCGCGGGGAAAAACTGCCCTCCTACATCGCCGATCACCGCAAGCGCCTGCGCGCCCGGTTCCGCGACGGCGGCGCGCAGGCGATGCCCGATTACGAACTCCTCGAACTCGTCCTCTTCCGCGCGATCCCCCGGCAGGACGTGAAACCGCTCGCCCGCGCGCTGATCGACCGCTTCGGCGACTTCAACCGCGTCCTGTCCGCCGCGCCCGCGCGACTGATGGACGTGTCCGGCGTGGGCGACGCCGTGATCACCGAACTGAAGATCGTCGAGGCCGCCGCCCAGCGCATGGCGCGCGCGCGCATCCTGAAGGCGCATGTAATCTCAAGCTGGGACGCCGTGCTCGATTACTGCCACACCACCATGGCCCACCGCGACACCGAACAATTCCGCGTGCTCTTCCTCGACCGCAAGAACGTGCTCATCGCCGACGAGGAACAGGCGAAAGGCACCGTCGACCACGTCCCCGTCTATCCGCGCGAAATCGCCAAGCGCGCGCTGGAACTTAACGCCTCGGCGCTGATCCTTGTCCACAACCACCCCTCGGGCGACCCGACGCCCAGCCAGGCCGACATCGACATGACCGCGCAGGTCCAGACCGCCTGCACCGCGCTGGGCCTGACGCTGCATGACCACCTCATCGTCGGAAAGTCGCGCGAACTCAGCCTCCGCGCGGCGGGGTATCTGTAACCCGTCCCCTGCTTCTTCGGGTTCACAAATATCCTCGGGGAGCGCGAGGGGC
>CAZNMV010000439.1:0-2702 GCA_964573835.1 uncultured Aestuariivita sp.
GGGTCGTCGGGGGGTGTATCGCCGCCAATGCGGATGTCGAAGGCCGGGTCGCCTTCGTCGAGGTCCCAGCCGGTGCGGCGGCGGTTGTCTATCTCGACGCTCCCATTGCCGCCTTCGCCGCTCAGCCGGATCCGGCCGAAATCGATCTGGAAGCCGGTCAGGCTGATCTCCGTCAGCTGCACCTGCTCGGTGAACCGGTCGAGCACGCCGCTGACCCGCGACAGGAAGCCCGCCTGAAGCTGGCCCGCCATCACGGTCGCGGCGCGCAGGTCTTCCGCTGTGACCCGGAGCGCGCCGCCGATATCGACCGACCCGCCGGGGGCGACCGACAGGCGTGCCTCGAGCCTCTGTTCGCGGACAGACCGCGCCCCCGATGCGCTCAGCCCGGTTGCGGGGTCGATCGCGTCGGCCACGGCATTTCGGGTCGCGGCGGCCTCGGCCCGGAGCGCGGCGTCGCGCGGGTCGTCCACGATCCGCGTGGCATCTTCGTCCAGCCGTCCCGCCTGCACGATGCCGAGCGATCCGACCGCGCCGAACCGTCCGGTCGACCCGGTGCCGAGCGCGAGCGACACCGCGCGCGTCTCGTCGCGTGCCGTGATCGTCAGTGCGCCGTCCACGGTGATGTCCGCGCCGTCGAGAAGCGCGCGCGTGGCGCCGCCCGTCAGCAGGACGTTCGCGCCGAGGCCCGCGCCTTCGTCGCCGCCGCTTTCGGTGGCCGCCAGCATCAGGACCGCGTCGCTGCGGGCCGCCGTCAGCGCCAGATCGGCCGACAGGTCGATGAGGGTGCCTTCGATGTCGGCCGTGACGTCGCGGTCGTCCTTCGCCCAGACCGTCTGCAGGACAAGGCTGGTCGCCGCGCCGGGTTTGGCGCGGGCCAGGCTGATGCCGGTCAGCCGCGTGTCCGACCGGGCCGACAGACGCAGATCCGGCCCCGCGATGGCGCTGTCCGTAATGCGCGCGCGGGTGTCATGGGCATAGATATCGACGGCGAACGCCCCCGCCGCGCCAAGCCCTGTCGCCGTCGCGGCGGCATTCGCGACCACCTCGCGCCAGGTCGCGTCGAGCGCGGTGAGCGTCAGGTCAGCCGCGACGTCGCTGTCGCTGATCTCCGCCGTCGTGGTCCCGCGCCGTTCCTGCCGGGCGACGACGGCCTGTCCGCTCCAGCCGTCATCGACTTCGCCGGACAGCACGGCCCGCGCGCGCATCGCCGACAGTGACTTGGCCTTCAGATCGAGCGTTTCTGCCACGATTACGCTGCCGGTGATCCGCGCGGCCACATCGGCGTCGAGAACGGTGCCGACGATGCCCAGTGCCCCCGCGCCGCGGCCCGCGTCCTGCAGCCCGCCCTGACGGTTGCGCACATCGCCCTTTTCGCGCGCCGACACGCGCGCGTCGGTCACGATGAGGTCGCTGTCGGCCACTTCGGCCAGCGTGCGCCAGTCCGCGTCGAGCCGCCCCGCCGCCCCGCCCAGCGCGGTCGTCTCGTCGCCGCCGCCGCCGCCCGTGCGCTGGAAGAGGTCGAGCGTCGCTGTCGTCGCCGCCTCGACCTTCAGGTTGCCGGGGCTGAACAGACCGCCCGGCGCGCGCATCGTGACGTCGGCGACGCGCGCCTCGGTCAGGCGCGTGTCGTCAAGGGTGATCTCGGCCGATCCCCAGCCCGTCTTTTCGGTGTCAGTTTCCGATCCGACCCGGGCGCGCACCGCGCTGCCATCGACGGCTTGCACAGATATCTCGGAGAGCGAGATGGCCGCGTCGGTGTTGCGCAAGGTGGCGCGGGTCGTCTGGTCGGTGGTGATGCGCACGTCGGAATGGGTGAGGCCCCAGTTGCCGCCCCCGCCCAGCGAATTCGCCGCCCCGACGTGATCGCCGGTGCTGATCGCGACGATGCTGGCAGGGTGGTCCGGGGCAAGGCCGCGCAGCAGCAGATGGGCGACTTCGGCCGACACGTCCTCGGTCACCGACAGGCGCGCGGCGGTGAAGCCGACCGACGCGCCGCTGCCCGCGTTCCTGTCGTTGTCCAGGTCCGTTTCTGCCTGGACGCCGCCCGCGATGGTCCAGACCGACAGGTCGCTTTCCGCGAGAACCGTCAGCCCCAGCGACAGCGTGGTCAGGTCCCACTCGGTTTCGCCCCGGTCGATCCGCGCCAGCACGCTTGACCGGACATCGGCCTTCGCCGCGCTGCCCATGATGTCGACGGCAAGGCGGTCGCCCGCGCGGCCTGCGGCCAGCACCCGGGCCTTTCCGGTGTTGCGCGCGCTGACGACGACGCCCGCCCCCGGGGTATCGAAGGCACCGCTGTCGCCGATCCCGCCATAGCCCGTGAGCAGCGCCCGCGTCACCGTATCCTGCACGAGCGAGGCCAGCGACCCGCCAATCCCCAGTGCCCCAGCCCCTTCGAGTGCGGCACCCGAGCCCAGCAGCGCGCGGCTGTCGTCCAGCGCCGAAATCGACATAGCCTTCGTGACGATGAACGCATCGGATTCATGGATCGCGGTGGTGCGGTGGGTCTGGCGCAGCCCCGCGTAATCGCCCGACGCGCTGATCCCGCTCGACAGAGCGTCAAGCACGCCCTCGCCGGTCAGCCCGGCCATGTCGAAGCCGCCCGGCGCGTCGCCTCCGACCTCGGGCGTGCTGCCCGTGGCACCGTTGCCCGCGACCGAGGTCACCACATCCGCCGCCGCCGTTTCCGCAAGGATGGTCAG
>CAZNMV010000440.1:0-2696 GCA_964573835.1 uncultured Aestuariivita sp.
GCCCCGCCGTCTACGGGCAGGGCGAGGAGGCCGCGCTGGTTCAGGCCGAGGCGCTGGCGGCGCGGACCCATGTCGGGGTCTATGACGCCTCGCCCCTCGGCAAGCTCGATGTGGCGGGGCCGGGGGCGGCGGCGCTTCTTGATTTCACCGGCTATGTGCGGATGTCGACGCTGGCGCCCGGGCGCGCGCGCTATGGCTTCATGCTGAGCGAGACCGGCATCGTCTATGATGACGGGGTCGTGCTGCGGCTGGCGGAAGACCGCTTCATCGTCTCGGCCTCGTCCTCGCATGTCGACGGCGTGCGGATGAAGCTGGAGGATGCGCGGCAAGACAGGATCGGGCGCGCCCGCGTCTTCATTCATGACGTGACGCAGGGCTTCGTCACGCTGACGGTGACCGGGCCGAAGGCGCGCGCGCTGTGCGACGCGGCCGGGATCGGCCTGCCCGATCTGGCCCATATGTCCGTCGCGGCAGCCAGCTTCGACGGGACGGACATGCGCGTCGCGCGGGTCAGTTTCACGGGCGATGTGAGTTATGAACTGACCGTGCCCGCCGAGCGGGCGGAGGCCCTGCGCGACAGGCTTGACGCAGCGCTTGCGCCTCTGGGCGGGCGGTGGATCGGGCTCGAGGCGGTGATGATCCTGCGGGCCGAGAAGGGCTTCATCCTGATCGGCAAGGATACCGACGGCGTGACCATGCCGCAGGATCTGGGCTGGGGGGGGCCGCGCCTGTCGCGGCAGGACGAGTTCATCGGAAAGCGCGCGCTGTTCACCCCTGCGGCCAATGATCCATGCCGCCGCCACCTTGTGGGTCTGCGGGTTCCGGACGGCGCGCCCGCGCTGGTGACCGGGGCGCATCTGGTGCCCATGGAAGGGCCGCGCCGGTCGCTGGGGTTTGTCACGTCGAGCTATCACAGCCCCGTGCTGGACCGCCCCGTCGCGCTGGCGCTGCTGGAAGAGGGGCGCGACAAGATCGGCGCGACGGTCGGTGTCTTCAACGACGGCGCGGTGCGGCAGGCCGAGGTCTGCGCGCCCTGCGCCTTCGACCCGGGGGGGGAACGGCTTCATGGATGACAGCGTCTGGACCGACCGGCCCCTGGCCCCGGGGGCATCCATCGACGTCGCCGGTGTGCGCGTCACGCGGGCGGCGGAGGGTGTGCAATACCTGATCTCGGGCGATCTCGACGCCGCCGTGGCGGCGCTGTCGCCCGGTGCCGCAAGGCCGGGTTTCGGCGAGGTGGCCGGGAAGGGCGACATCGCCATCCGCATCGCGCGGGACCGCGCATTGCTGGTCACCGCTGCCCCCGTCGCGCGCGACGCAGGCTGGCAGGCGGAAGGCTTCGCGCTCAGCCCCGCAGGCGGGCTTTATGTGGCCCTGGCCCTGCAGGGCGACGGGGCGGCGGGGCTTCTGGCGCAGATGCTGGCTTCGGCCCCGCCCTGGGGGTCGCCCTCGGCCATGGTGCCGGTGCTGGGCCGGTCCGCGCTGGTGACGGGACGGCCGGATGGCCTGACCCTCTGGGTGGAGCGGGGGCACCTGACCTTCATCACCGGCTTCATCGCCCAGGCAGGCGACGCGGGCTGATCCCCCGAGAAATCTGTTGACGATCCCGAGGGTGAGCATGGACACTCATGTCTAGACATAAGTGTCCACGAATCGGCGTCGGCCAACGGCGCGTAACCTGGGAGGACGACATGACACACGACCACATCCACCCCGCGGCGCGCATGTATGCCGCCGAATATCGCGCCGGTCTGATGGACCGCCGTGAATTCCTCACCCGCGCGACCATGCTGGGCGTCACCGCCGGGGCGGCCTATGGGCTCATCGGCGCGGTGGCTCCGACCCCGGCGCGCGCTGCGCCCGTCCGCGGCGGCACGCTGCGCGTGAACATGGAAACCAAGGCAATGAAGGACCCGCGCCTGTGGGACTGGACCGAATTCGCCAATTTCTGCCGCGGCTGGCTTGACTACATGACCGCGTTCAACCGCGACGGCAGCGTCACGGGGAGCCTCATCGAAAGCTGGAGCGCGAATGACAACGCCACGCAATATACGCTGAATCTGCGCCGGGGCGTGACGTGGAACAACGGCGACGCCTTCAGCGCCGTGGACGTGCTGCACAACTTCGCCCGCTGGGCCGACGGCACGGTCGAGGGCAATTCGATGGCCTCACGCGTGGCGGGCCTGCAGGACCCGGCCACCAACATGCTGCGCGAAGGCGCGGTCGTGGCAATCGACGACGTGACCGTGCAACTGAACCTGAACGCGCCCGACATCAGCATCATGGCAGCGCTGTCGGATTATCCGGCGGCGGTGGTCCACCGTTCCTATGCCGGGGAAGATCCGGTGAGCGTGCCCATCGGCACCGGCGCCTATCTGCCCGAAAGCTATGAAGTGGGTGTGCGCGGCGTTCTGGTGCGCAATCCCGACCACGATTACTGGCGCGAAGGCGGCTGGCTCGACCGGATCGTGTTCATCGACTTCGGCACCGACCAGTCGGCGCTGGCTTCGGCGGCGGAAGGCGACGAGATCGACCTGACCTATCGCACCGACGGGGATTTCGTGTCGCTGTTCAACGGGATCGGCTGGACACCCAGCGAGGTGGTCACCGCCAACACGCTGGCGGTCCGCTTCAACCAGCTGAGCGCACCCTACGACAACCGCGACGTGCGCCGCGGCATCCAGCTGACCGTGGAC
>CAZNMV010000441.1:0-2687 GCA_964573835.1 uncultured Aestuariivita sp.
ACGAATTCGGCCCCGTGATCGACGACATCTACGACTTCGCCGAAGCCCAGGGCTTCGAGATCGACGGCATCACCCAGGAAGGCGGCGCTGGCCAGCTGGAAATCAACCTGCGCCACGGCGACCCCGTCAGGCTTGCCGACGAGGTCTTCTACTTCAAGCGGCTGATCCGCGAGGCGGCACTGCGCCACGACTGCTTCGCCACCTTCATGGCCAAGCCCATCGCGGACGAACCCGGCAGCGCGATGCACATCCACCATTCGGTGCTGGATGCCGAGACCGGCAAGAACATCTTCTCGGGGCCGCAGGGCGGCGAGACGGACGCCTTCTTCCACTTCATCGCCGGTTTGCAGAACCATATGCCGGCCGCGCTGGCCGTGATGGCACCTTACGTCAATTCCTACCGGCGCTTCGTGAAGGACCACGCAGCCCCGATCAACCTCGAATGGGGCCGCGACAACCGCACGACGGGCATCCGCGTGCCGCTGTCCACGCCCGACAGCCGCCGGGTGGAAAACCGCATCGCGGGCATGGACTGCAACCCCTATCTCGGCATCGCGGCCTCGCTGGCCGCGGGATATCTCGGGCTGATGGAGGAAGAGCGCCCCGACAAGAGCTTCAAGGGCGACGCCTACGAGGACAGCGAAGGCGATCTGCCCCGCGTCATGGGCGACGCGCTCGACCTCTTCGACGAGGCGAAGGCGCTCCAGCAGGTGCTGGGTCCCGAATTCGCGCGCGTCTATTCCATCGTGAAGCGCACCGAATACGAGGAATTCCTCCAGGTCATCAGCCCGTGGGAGCGCGAGCATCTCCTGCTGAACGTCTGAGGCGGCCCGACCGTCCGATTTGGGTATTTGAGACCCCAAAGAAGCCCGAGGGCCGATCACAATGAACTTGCTGCATTCCAATGACAGGCAGGGGCACTACCCGCCCACCTGGTATGCCGCGACAGCCACGCCGCCGCCGCCGCGTCCGCCCCTGCAGGGGGAGATGCGCGCCGATGTCTGCATCGTGGGCGCGGGCTATACCGGGCTGTCGGCGGCGCTGCACCTGGCGCAGGCGGGCCGCCGCGTCGTCGTGCTCGAAGCGCACCGCGCGGGCTTCGGTGCCTCGGGGCGCAATGGCGGGCAGCTGCTCATGGGCCAGCGCAAGGAGCAGGAGGCGCTGGAAAAACTTGTCGGCACGGAGGACGCCGCGAAGCTCTGGGACCTCGCCGAAGAGGCGCTGCAGCTTGTGCCCTCCCTGATCGACCGGCACGGGATCGACTGTGCGCTGAAATGGGGCGCGGCCTTCACCGCCTTCAACCGCTCCGAGATGGAGGCGCTGCACGCCAGCGCCGACCACCTTGCCGCGCGCTATGGCTGCGACCGGATCGAAAAGCTCGACCGTGACGCGATGGCCGCGATCTGCCCGTCGCGCGCCTATCACGGCGGGCTGCTCGACCCCGGGTCGGGCCATCTGCATCCGCTGAACTATGCGCTTGGCCTCGCCCGCGCGGCGGAAGCTGCCGGTGTGACGATCCATGAAGGCTCGGAAGTCGCGGGCGTCGAGGATGGCGCGCCTTGCGTGGTGCGCACATCCGAGGGACGCGTGCGGGCCGATCACGTGATCCTGGCCTGCAACGGGTATCTCGGCGGGCTGGACCGGCAGGTCGCCGCAAATGTCATGCCGATCAACAATTTCATCGTTGCGACCGAACCGCTGGGCGAGGACGCGGCCCGGGTGCTGACCCGCGACATCTGCGTGTCCGACACGAAATTCGTGGTGAATTACTTCCGCCTCTCGCCCGATGGCCGGGTTCTCTGGGGGGGCGGGGAAAGCTATGGCTACCGCTTTCCGCGCGACATCGCTGCCGTGGTGCGCAAGCCGATGGCGGCGATCTTCCCCCATCTGCGCGACGTGCGCATCGACCATGCCTGGGGCGGCACGCTGGCGATCACGATGAAGCGCCTGCCCTATCTCGCACGCGTGGGGCGGCATGTGCTGTCGGCCTCCGGCTATTCCGGGCACGGGGTCGGCACCGCCACCCATGCCGGGATGCTGCTGGCCCGCGCGATCGAAGGCGAAACCGACGGCTTCGACGTCATGTCGCGCGTGCCCGCGACGCCCTTCCCCGGCGGCCCGGGCTTCCGGTCGCCGCTGCTGGTTCTGGCCATGACCTGGTACGCGTTGCGCGACCGGCTGGGGTTCTGAGCCAAGACGACAGTTTCATGAAATTTCGCCGCGGCGCGCAAAGCGGGCTTCCGCCACGCCGGGAATTGTTTTACATTTCTGGAAGCCTCAATTCAGGATTTCCGAATATGCGACAGGTGCCCGACGTCCACCAGGCCGAACCCATCCCCCCCGCTGCCCGTGACGCGATCGAGGCGCTGATGCAGTCGGGTGACCTGTTCCGCTACACCGCGCCTCAGGATGCGCCGGTGGCGCTGCTCGAAGCCGAATTCGCCGCGATGATCGGGTCGAAATACGCGCTGGCGGTGTCGTCCTGTTCGGCGGCGCTGTTTCTGTCGCTCAAGGCGCTGGGGCTGCCGCGCGACGCGCGCGTGATGATCCCCGCCTTCACCTTCGCCGCCGTGCCGTCCTCGGTAGTGCATGCCGATTGCGTGCCCGTCCTGTGCGAGGTCGGCGACAATTACCGCATCGACCTCGCCGATTTCCACGCCAAGCTGCCCGGCGTCGATGCCGTGATG
>CAZNMV010000442.1:0-2677 GCA_964573835.1 uncultured Aestuariivita sp.
CACGCGCTCAGTGACGCGGATGCCGGTGCGCTCCATGATCTCGGCCTTGGCGGGGTTGTTCGTCAGCAGCCGCACCGCCGAAAACCCCAGCGACCGCAGGATGTCGGCACCAAGGCGGAAATCCCTCTCGTCATCCTCGAAACCGAGGCGATGGTTCGCCTCGACCGTGTCGAAACCCTGATCCTGCAGCGAATAGGCGCGCATCTTGTTGGCAAGTCCGATGCCCCGCCCCTCCTGGTTGAGGTAAAGCAGCACGCCCGCCCCTTCCGCCCCCATCTGCGCCAACGCCGCGCGCAGCTGCGGGCCGCAATCGCATTTCAGGCTGCCGAGCACGTCGCCGGTGAAACAGGCCGAATGCAGCCGCGCCAGAACCGGCGCGTCGCGGTCGGGGCGGCCGATCTCGATGGCGTAATGTTCTTCTCCGCCATCTTCGGGGCGATAGATGTGGAGCCGCCCGGCCTCCGCCGCCTCCATCGGAAGGCGGGCATGCACGACAGGGGCAAGCACACTGCGGTCGGCCAGATGCGGCACCGCAGCCGCAGCCGCGATCCGCGTGAGCCCGCCCGCCTGCGCCAACGCCGCGTCATCGGCCCGGGCCACCACGACCGCAGGCAGAAGGCGCGCGGATTTGGCCAACGCGATCCCCACACGGTGCAGGCCCGCGTCGCCGTCGCGGCAGCTGGTCATCGGGCCCTTCATCGGATGGGCCAGATCGTCCGCCGGATCGGCCACCGCCGCGATCCAGGTCAGCCCTGCATCGCGGGGCAGGCGCAGCCGGGCCAGATCCCCGTCATAGGCGCGCGCCTTCAGTGTTTCGGACCGCCGGGCGGTGATGGCCAGCACAAGGTCGGGATCGGCCGCGCGCAGTGCCGCAAGGCGTGCAGCATCCAGCGTTTCCGCCGCCGCCACCAGCGCCGCCGCGTCGCCCTCTCCGGTCAGCACCACGGGCAGACCCATGCGCAGATCGGCACGGGCGCGCGCGAGGAGTTCCGGGGTCTGCGGGATCAGCGACATGCGGGGACAGGACCGGGTGTTACGGGAAGACCCGGTCTACATATGAAACAAATGCGACGGGGGGAACACGTCAGCGTGAAAGACATGCAGCATTTCTTGCCGAAAGCTCTGGCCCCTCTCATTTCCGTGACAGGCAACGGAAGGACCGCACCGATGGCCCAACTGAAGAAGATCCTGCTCGTCGACGACGACGAGGACCTGCGCGAAGCGCTGAGCGAACAGCTTGTCATGACCGAAGATTTCGACGTCTTCGAAGCGGGCAGCGGCGCGCAGGCCATGTCCCGCGCGAAAGAGGCGCTGTATGACCTTGTCATCCTCGATGTCGGCCTGCCCGACACCGATGGGCGCGAGCTTTGCCGCGTGATGCGCAAGCAGGGCGTCAAGGCGCCCATCATCATGCTGACAGGCCACACAAGCGATGCCGACACCATTCTTGGCCTCGACGCCGGGGCGAATGATTACGTGACCAAGCCGTTCAAGTTCCCGGTCCTGCTGGCGCGTATCCGCGCCCAGCTGCGCCAGCACGAACAATCCGAGGACGCGATCTTCCAGCTTGGGCCCTATACGTTCAAGCCGTCGATGAAGATGCTGATCACAGAAGACGACAAGAAGATCCGCCTGACCGAGAAGGAAACGAACATCCTCAAGTTCCTCTACCGGTCGAACGACGGCGTGGTGGCGCGCGACGTCCTTCTGCACGAGGTCTGGGGCTACAACGCGGGCGTCACGACGCATACGCTTGAGACCCACATTTACCGTTTGCGCCAGAAAATCGAACCGGATCCGTCCAATGCCCGCCTTCTTGTGACCGAATCAGGCGGATATCGTCTGGTTGCATGACCGATCCCGCCGCAGGCCCGGGTCATGGCCTGCAACCTCCCTGTTGGACTGGCCCGGGCTTAGCCCCGGGCTTTTTTTGTCGGCCGCAATCAACCCTGAGGTTTGATGCAGATCAAAGAAGCACCCGGCGTTCATCTTTAGCGTGACATCACCCGTCGCATGTCCGGGTCATGACATGCACCTCCCTGTTGGACTGGCCCGGGCTTCTGCCCGGGCTTTTTTCCGGCCCCTGACGCAACGGCGCGGCTTTTCACACCCTGCGCCCCGCGCCACAGTTTCCGCCCAACCGAGGGAGGATCAGAAGATGAAACGCGCGATCTACAGGGAATTCGGCAATCCGGTAAAGGTGCTCGAGGTGGTCGAAGAGGTGGACCAGCCGCTGGCCCCCGGGCAGGCGCGCATCGCGGTGCTGCGCTCGCCCATCAACCCGTCGGATTACATCCAGATCGCAGGCGAATACGGCGTGCGCCCGCCCCTGCCCGCGACCGCCGGGAACGAAGGTCTGGGCCGCGTGAGCGAAGTGAACGGCGACGGCATCGCGGTGGGCCAGCTTGTGCTGCTGCCCCCCGGCGCAGGCTGCTGGGTCAGCGAGATGATCGCCGATATCCGCCAGCTCGTGCCGTTGCCGGAAGGCGATCTTGACCAGCTGTCGATGCTGATGGTGAACCCCGCCACCGCGCATCTGCTGCTGAGCGACTTCGTCGATCTGAAGGAAGGCGATTGGGTCATCCAGTCGGCCGCCAATTCGGGCGTCGGCCATTACCTGGTGCAGCTGGCGAAGGCACGCGGCATCAACACCGCCTGTGTGGTCCGCCGTGACAGT
>CAZNMV010000443.1:0-2673 GCA_964573835.1 uncultured Aestuariivita sp.
GCCCCTCGAGCCGCGACGCCACGTTCACCGGATCGCCCAGCGCAGTGTAATCGAACCGCGTCTTGCTGCCCATGTTGCCGACAACGCAGGTGCCGGTGTTGATCCCGATCCCGACGTTCAGCCGGTGCGCGCTGCCGCCTTCCTCGGCTGCCCGCACCGCGTTCAGCGCGGCGATGTCGGCGCGCATCCGCAGCGCCGCGGAACAGGCCGAAGCGGCGTGGTCAGGATGGTCAAGCGGCGCATTCCAGAAGGCCATGACCGCGTCGCCCATGAACTTGTCGATCGTGCCGCCCGTCTCCATGATCCCGTCGCAGAGCACCGTCAGGAACCGGTTCATCAGCTGGGTCAGCCCTTCGGGGTCGTCCTTGAAGGCTTCCGCGATGGCGGTGAAGCCGCGCACGTCGCTGAAGAGCAGCGTGAGGTCCCGCGTCTCGCCGCCCAGCTGCAACTCGCGCTGGTTGCGCGACAGCTGCTCGACCAGCGCGGGCGAGACATACTGCCCGAAGGCGCTGCGGATCTGGCGGCGCTGGCGTTCCTCGCGCAGGTAGTTCACGGTCGAGATCAGCATGACCGTCAGAAGCGCCGACAGCACCGGGAAGGTCGGATCGATCAGGATGCGCTCGGTGGCGAACAGATACCACGACAGCGCCACATAGCCCGTCAGCAGCACCAGCGACGACCCGATCAGCACCTGCCCCGACAGGTTCGGCGCGAAGATGATGACCAGAAGGCACAAGAGGAAGGTGGTCGCCAGTTCCGCCCCGATGGCATAATTGGGCCGCACCAGAAGCGTGCCGGTCAGGATGTTCTCCAGAAGCTGGGCATGGATCTCCACCCCCGCCATGGCCACGCCCAGCGGCGTCGCCCGGAAATCCTCGAGCCCGATCGCGGACGTGCCAACCAGCACCAGATGTCCCGCCAGCCGCCCCGGCGGCACCGTCCCCCCGATCAGATCGGCGGCCGAGACATAGCGCGCCCGCGACGAGGGCGAGAGATAGGGCCAGACCGTTCCGTCGCTCGCCGTCTCGACCAGCTGGCGCGCGACGACGACGCCTTCGATCCCGGCTTCGTTCACCCGCACGGCGAAGGCCTCGCCCCCGGTCGCCACCCGCAGCAGTTCCGGCGACAGGCCCAGCCGCACCTTGTCCTGCACCAGCATGACCATGGGCACCTGGCGATAGACGCCGTCGGGGTCGGGTCGCACGCTGAAGACGCCGCGCCCGCTGGCCGCGTCCTCCAGCACGTCGAGGTTCTGCACCACGTCCGGGAACCGCTGGAGGAAGGGCATCGGATCGCCGCCGATGAAGGCATGCGCCACATCGCGCATCTCGCGCTTTTCCTCGCGGTTGGCTTCGAAGGTGCGCACGCTGGTCTGGCCCACCACCACCCGCGACGCGGCGAAGGCATCGGCGAGGATGCGGTCGTTGTCGGCCATGCTGCGCAGCCTGATCACCAGATCGGGCGGCAGGTTCGGGTTGTCGGCGGCGATCTGGGCGGGCGACAGCCGGTCGGGTTCGGCGAAGACCACATCGAAGGCGATGGCGACCGCGCCCGCCTGGGTCGCGGCGCGCACCATCTCGGCCACCCGGTTGCGCGGCCAGGGCCATTGGCCCAGCTCTTCGAGGCTGCGGTCGTCGATGTCGAGGATGGCGACAGGCACGGGCACCGCCTCGCGCGGCTTGATCTGCTGGTAGAAGTCGAACGCCGCATTGCGCAGTGCCTCGACCGGGCCGGGGTCGCCCACCCGGATCACCAGCCCGAACAGCACGCCGAGAAACGCCACCACCCGGACCCAGCCGACCCATCTGCCGAACCAGTCCCTCATGGGTTGCACACCGCGGGGGGCGATTCGCGGGCCGGAAGGCGGGGTGCGGCCCGTCTGAAAGGCGCGGGAAAGGCCGGATTCGGCCCTATTCGACAGATTTTCCCGCCATGGGTGTGGAAAAAGATGGAACTGCTTTTCAAATCTGCCACAACTTGGAAACATTGAACTGAGTGTTTTGCAGGCTATTCCAGCCTTGTTGTTTTTTCCAAGGGAATGAGGTTCATGTCCCTGAAGGATTTTAACCAGTCCGATGCGACCACCACCGATACGGTCCTCCAGTCTTCCGGTGACGGAAAACTGGTTGTCCCCGAAGCATCGCTTCTCTTCGGGGCCGAATTCCTCCGCGACGGGCGTGACCTGATCCTGCGCAATGACGGCCATGCCGATCTGCGCATCTTGGATTACTTCCGCGAGAACCCGCCCGCCGACATCTTCGCCCCCGATGGCGCGGTGCTGCGCGGCGCGACCGTCGCCCGCCTTGCCGGGCCCGAAGCGCCCGGCCAATACGCCCAGATCGGCGGCACCCGCGGCGGCGAACCCATCGGCCAGGTGGAAACCACCGAAGGCGGCACCCGCGTCCAGCGCACCGACGGCACGGTCGAAACGCTGGCCGTCGGCATGAAGATCTTTCAGGGTGACGTGGTCGAAACCGACGGCGACGGCGCGCTTTCGCTTACCTTCGCGGATGGCACGATCTTCACGCTCGCCGCCGCGAGCCGCATGGTCATCGACGAACTGATCTACGACCCGAACGGCACCGACAACAGCGCGGGCTTCAGTCTTGTGCAGGGCGGCTTCGTCTTCATCGCAGGCCAGGTCGCCCAGACCGGCGGGATGGAGGTGACGAC
>CAZNMV010000444.1:0-2654 GCA_964573835.1 uncultured Aestuariivita sp.
ACTGGGTCGAGGCGTTCTTCAACTGGGCGGTGCTGAATGGCGAGGCGCTGTTCGACGCCATCACATACTTCATCCGGCTCGTGCTGGACGCGCTGGAACTGGTCTTCGTCTCGACGCCCTGGATCGTGATAGCCTCGCTGATCATCCTGCTGACCTGGCTCACCGCAGGCGTGCGCATGGCGATCTGGTCGGGCGCTTTCCTGGCCTATATGGGCCTTCTCGGCTTCTGGGAGAAAGCCATGACGACGCTGGCGCTTCTGGGCACGGCGGCCTGTCTCTCGATCCTGATCGGCATCCCGCTGGGCATGTTCGCCGCGCGCCGCCCCCGCTTCTACGCCGCGATCCAGCCGATCATGGACTTCATGCAGACCATGCCGGCCTTCGTGTTCATGATCCCGGTCATCGCCTTCTTCGGCACGGGCAAGCCTGCCGCCGTCGTCACCACCATGATCTTCGGCGGAACGCCGGTCGTGCGCCTGACCGTTCTCGGCCTGCGCGGCGTACCCGAAAGCGTGCGAGAGGCCGCGATCAGCTTCGGCGCGAACAAGTGGTATCTCCTGACCAAGGTTGATCTGCCACTGGCCAGCCCGTCGATCCGGGCGGGGATCAACCAGACCATCATGCTCTCGCTCGCCATGGTCGTCGTGGCCTCGCTGATCGGAGCGAAAGGCCTCGGAGAGGACGTGCTCGAAGCCCTGCAATACGCCAACGTGGGCCAGGGCATCCTTGCCGGCTTCTCGATCCTGTTCTGCGCCATGATCCTCGACCGCATCGTGCAGGGCGGACGGCGATGACGCCTCTGGTCCTTGTCCATGGCTTCATGGGCGGCAGCGATCAATGGACATCCCTGGCCCCTCTCGGTCGGACGCGCGACATGATCGCGGTGGATCTGCCGGGCTTCGGCCGCAACGCGACGATGGACCCGATAAACAGCATCGCCGGCTTTGCGGACTGGGTTCTCGCCGAACTCTCCCGCCGTGGAATCGAGCATTTCGATCTCCTCGGGCACTCGATGGGCGGCATGATCGTGCAACAGATGATCCGTCGAGCCCCTGGTCGCGTGAACCGGCTCATCCTCTACGGCACCGGCGCCGTCGGCGTTCTGCCCGGTCGTTTCGAAACGATCGAAACCTCGATGGAGCGCGCCAGGACCGATGGCCCGGTCGCGACAGCCCGGCGCATCTCGGCGACGTGGTTCCTCGACCGCGAAGCTGCACCGGAGTACCCCGCCTGCGCGGCCATCGCGGAACAGGCCAGCCTGCCCGCGATCCTCGCCGGCCTCGAAGCCATGCGGGGCTGGTCCGGTGAGGACGCCTTGCCGAGCATCGCTGCCAAAACCCTTGTTCTCTGGGGCGACCAGGACCGAACCTATCCCTGGGACCAGACGCTTCGGCTCTGGACAACCATCCCCGACAGCCAGCTTGCGGTAGCCCCCGGCTGCGCCCACGTGGTTCATCTCGAACACCCGGCGCTCTTCAACGCCGCCGTCGAACGGTTCCTGGAGCACTGAAAAGCGACCCTGCGCCGGGACACAGCCCCGTTATGCATGGACCTTTCCCGGCATCGCGGTACAGTGAGAACTCGTATCCGCGCCGCGGAACGGAACCGGAGTTTGAATCGCGATGGAGCCCAACAGAACACGCGATCTGATAGAGGCCGCGCTGCCGCTGATCGTTCTCCTTACCCTGTTCTTTCTGGCCTACAACACGCTTGAACCATTCCTCCCGGCGCTCGTGTGGGGCGTCATTCTCGCAGTCGCCCTGAAACCCTCGCACGACGCGCTCTTGCGCAGGCTCGGCGGGCGACGCGGCATCGCCACGGCGCTCCTGACCCTGGCGATGACCATCGTGCTTATTGTTCCCATGCTGGGTCTCTCGCAGGCATTGCTGGCATTCTTGCCCGAGCTGCTCCGGTGGGGCACCGAGCAGACCGCCGCTCTGGCACCGAACGAGACCGCCGCCCCCACACTCCCACTCCCGTCCAGCCCTGAAACGATCTGGGGCGCCATCCGGGACGACGTGAACTTCATCCGTGGTCATTTCGAGGACGAAATCCGGCCTGTGGTGTTCTGGCTGATCAGCGAAGCCCGGCTGGTCGGCACATTCGTCTTCGAATTCGCGCTAGGCGTCATCCTTGCGGCCGTACTCCTTCACCGGTCCAGCCCCGTCGGCACCGCCTTCCTCAATCTGGCCGAACGCGTCGCCGGTCCCATTGCGCATTCCATCGCCTCCAGCGCGGTTGTGACGATCCGCTCCACCGTCTTCGGCGTCCTGGGATCGGCCTTCGTCCAAACCGCGCTGGCCTCGGCTTCCTTCTGGTTCGTCGGCGCACCGCACTGGCCCGTGCTCGCGATGATCACCTTCATCCTGGCGATGATCCAGATCGGCCCGATCCTCGTCTGGGTGCCGCTCTCGATCTGGCTCTGGGGCGACGGCGAAACGGTCCTCGCGATCGCTCTCATCGCCTGGAGCATCGGCGTCGTCGGACTGTCCGACAATCTGGTCAAGATGGTGATGGTCTCGCGCGGCGCGGATATTCCATCCATTCTCGCCTTTCTCGGCGCGCTCGGTGGCTTCCTGACCTGGGGCATCGTCGGCCTTTTCCTCGGCCCGGTCGTGATCGCGGTCTGCTACCAGATCACCCTGCTCTGGCTC
>CAZNMV010000445.1:0-2653 GCA_964573835.1 uncultured Aestuariivita sp.
TCAGGGCCCCCGTTTCTTGAGTGCGCGCAGATCGACGACGCCCGGCGCTTGGCGCGGATCGTCCAGACCCGGAAAGATCAGCCCCTTGCGCACCTTCTGCGTGCCGGTGCGCGGCAGGTCGTCGACGAAGGCGATCCAGCCGGGCAGCTTGTAATAGGCGACCAGATCGCGCCCGTGATCGAAGATCGACCGCGCAGAGGCCTCGTCGCGCGGGGTGCCAGCCATGGGGATGACGCAGGCCATCACTTCCTCGTCGCGCATCTCGTCGGTGACGCCGATCACGGCGACGGCCTCGACGCCGGGGTGGCCGATCAGGGCGTTTTCCACCTCGGCCGCCGAGATGTTCTCGCCCGACCGGCGGATGATGTTCTTGCGGCGTTCAACGAAGTGCAGCATCCCGTCGGGTTCCTGCACCACCACGTCGCCGGTATGGAACCAGCCGCTGCGCCAGGCCTCACGCGTGGCGTCGGGGTTCTTGAGGTATTCGCGGAAGAACCCGTGGCGCGGGTCGGGCCCGTGGGCGCGCACGACCAGTTCGCCTTCGGTGCCGGGCGGCACGGGGATGCCCGCTTCGTCCACCACGCGGGCGTCGAGGTCTTGGCTGGGCTTGCCGAAGGCGCGGGTATGGATGCGGCGGGGCTCATGGCAATCGCCGAGGAACCGGCCCGTTTCCGACATGCCCCAGACCTCGACCATGGGCACGGCAAAGCGGGCCTCGAATTGCTGATGGATCTGCGGATCGAGCCCCGCCCCGAGGCCGAAGCGCAAGGCATGCGCGGTCTCGTCCGCGCAGGGCGCGCGCTTGAGCAAGATGGGCGGGATGATCCCGAGGTAATGCATCGCGGTCGCCCGCGTCGCGACGATGTCGCGCCACCAGGTCGCGGGGTGGAAGCGGTCGGGCAGGATGAGGCAATTGCCGGTCAGGATCAGCGCGGTCAGCGTGTTGATGCCTGCGTTCACGTGGAAGACCGGCAACGGCACGAAGACGCGGTCCGCCCGGTTCAGAAGCGCCAGCCGCCCGCCGATCCGGGCGTAGGAGAGGCCCACCGCGAAGTGGTATTCATGGTCGATCACGCAGCCTTTGGGCCGCCCCGTGGTGCCGGAGGTGTAGATCAGCGCGGCCTCGGCGCGGCGGCCTTCCTCGGCGGGCCGGGGGGGGCCTTTGGGCGCGGGCAGATCTCCGGGCGCCCCTTCCAGCGCGGACGGCACGCCCAGCGCATCGGCCACCCGCGACAGGCGGTCGATGTTGTGGGGCAGGCCCAGCGCCAGATCAGCTTCGGAATGTTCCAGCAGATAGGTCAGTTCGTGGTCGAGGTAATCGGGATTGACCGGCACCTGCGTCGCGCCCAGCGCATAAAGCGCCAGTTGCGTGAAGACATGTTCGGGCCGGTTGTCGAGCATCAAGGCGACGCGGTGGCCTGCCTGGTATCCGGCAGCGGCCAGCCGGCCGCGGCGCTTCAGAACCTCGGCCAGCGCCGCGCCATAGGTGATCTCGAACCCGTCGGGGTGATAGTCGCGCCCCTCACGCGCCGGGATGCACAGAAATGGCAGACCGGGATGCATCGCGGCGGCCATCACGAAGGCGTCGAAGACAGTGTCGCTTTGCGCGGCAAGGACCTCGGCGGCGGCCCGGGCCGGGGTGCCGTCGACCAAATAGGGGAGCGCGCGCGCCATGATCTCAGACCCGTTCGATCAGCATTGCCATGCCCTGCCCCGCGCCAAGGCACATGGACAGCACCGCCCGGCGACCGCCGGTTTCCTTGAGATGCTCTACCGCCGTCATGCACATCCGCACGCCGGTCAGCCCCGGCGGATGCCCGACCGAGATGCCCCCGCCATAAAGGTTGTGCAGGTCCCGCGGGATGCCGAGATGGCGTTCGGCATGCAGGTTCACGACGGCGAAGGCCTCGTTGATCTCGAAATAGTCGATGTCGGATACCTTGAGCCCGCGCTTGTCGAGGAGCCCCCGGATCGCGGGAACCGGCCCGTGACCCATGATGCGCGGCGGTACGCCGACCACGTGCCAGTCGACAAGGCGCGCCTCTGGCACGCCGCCTGCCGCCTCCATCGCGGCGCGGTCGCCGACGATGACGAAACCCGCCCCGTCCGTCACGCCCGATGAATTGCCAGCGGTGACCTTGCCGCCCTCGCGGAAGGCGGGGCGCAGGCGGGCGAGCTTTTCGCGCGTGGCGTCGCGGCGGACGGATTCGTCGGTCGTGAAGGCGCGCATGGCTTTGCCGTCGGGCACGTCGATGGGCGTGATCTGGCGGGACAGGAAGCCATTATCGATCGCGGCAATGGCGCGGGCCTGGCTCATCTCGGCCCAGTCGTCCATGGCGTCGCGGTCATACTGGAATTCTTCCGCCAGGTTCTCGGCCGTCTCGCCCATGTAGTCCTGGCTGAAGGGGCAGCGATAGGCCCAGTCGAGCATATCTTCCAACTGCATCGGGCCGCGCCCGACGCCCCAGCGGGCGGACGCCACCGCATGCGGCGCGCGGGAATAGCATTCGGCCCCCCCCGCCAGCGCCAGCCGGGAATGGCCGGTTTCGACCTGCTGGCCCGCCGACAGGATCGCCTGCAGCCCCGACGCGCAGGCGCGCACGACGTGAAGCGCGCCGGCCTCTTCCGGGATGCCGGATTTCACGCTCACGAC
>CAZNMV010000446.1:0-2629 GCA_964573835.1 uncultured Aestuariivita sp.
AGCGGCCGCCACACTGGCTTGAAGCTGTGGCAAGGATCTGTATTTGCGATGCAGTTGACCGCGTGTTCACGGAGATCAGCTCCCCCGCGGCATTGAGGCCTTTGTTCGGGGCATTGCGTGCTTCACCCTCCTGTCGCTAACGACTACGGCCATCCCCGTCACCGCACGTTCTGCGAAGACGAAGCATGTAAAGGCGAAATCTGCAGGCTCACATGCATGGCCGCTACTTGCTGGACCTAACTGTACCCCAAACGGCTGGTGCCGAAAAATCATCTGACAGGCACACAAGCGACACCGGATTGCCCACAGCGATCCGCCCCAGTGCCGGAGTCAGGCCCATTGCGCGCGCCGGAATACCGCTGGCCATGTCGAGCGCGCGCGCCATCGGGACGCCGCAATGGTCCACTACGTTGCGGACGCAGGACACCATGTCGACATGCGCCCCCGCCAGTGTGCCTCGAGCATCGGTCAGGCGGCCGTCCTGGAGGGTGATCTCGCGCCCGTCTAGAGTGAACCGGGGGATGGTGCCTGCAAGCGTGCGCATCGCATCCGTGACAAGAAAGAGCCGACCGGGCATCGCCCTGCACGCCACGGTCAAGCTGCGCCAGTCGACGTGATGCCCATCGGCGATGATCCCGGCAAACAGCCGGTCCGAGGCCATGACCGCCCCCGCAACGCCGGGCGCGCGGCCCCCCATCTGGCTCATCGCGTTGAACAGATGCGTGGCACCGCGCAGACCCTGCGCCTCGACCAAGGCGATATCGTCGGCGCTCGCCTCGGTATGGCCGGCAAAGACAGTGACGCCTGCGGTCAAGAGCGCTGTCAGCGCGCCGTGGGGCAGCGCCTCGGGCGCCAGTGTAAGCAGGATCGGAATATCGCGCGCGGCCGCACAGATCAGAGCGATATCCTCGGGGGTGAGGGGGCGGATCGCGGCGGGGGGGTGGATGCCGGGCCGATGCGGCGACAGGAACGGCCCCTCCAGATGCAGGCCGATGATGCCGGGAACACCCGCCGCGATGGCTGCACGGACAGCAGCGATTGCCAAAAGGTAATCGCGCCCCGGCGCGGTGATAAAGGTGGGCAGGATGTGCGCGGTGCCGCCCTTTGCGGCAGCTTCGGCCATGATGCGTAGGGTTTCGGGCGTTGGGTCATGGTTGAACTGCCGGTCGCCCGCACCGTTGATCTGCAGGTCGATGAAACCGGGCGCGACGACATCGGCTTGGGTCGCACGGCGGTCGCGGGCATCGCTGGCGGTCGCGGGCCGGATCGCGGCGATGCGGTCGCCCGTTATCTCGACCACATGATCGATAAGCGGCGGTGCACCATCGCCGGGAAACAGGCGGCAGGCGTGGATCGTCGCCGTCTCAGCCATGGGCCGCATCCATGGTGGCGACAATCGCCGGGTCAAGCAGCGCCGCCGCCGCCGGATCAAGTAGCACTGTCGCATCCCCATGCAGCCTAAGTGCTGAAGCCGGGCAGGCGGGGCCGATTTCCCCTATGGCCATCGCGGCGACAGCTTGGGCTTTGGCCGTCCCCGTGGCCAGCAACAGACAGGCGCGCGCCGCAAGGATCGTGGCGATGCCCATGGTGATGGCCTGTGTCGGTACATCCGCATCGTGGTCGAAATAGCGCCTGTTGGCGGCGCGTGTTTCGGGCGCCAACGGCACCACGCGGCTTTGCGATGTCAGCGCCGATCCCGGTTCGTTAAAGCCGATATGCCCGTTGATGCCGATGCCCATCAGTTGCAGGTCGATGCCACCCGCGGCGGTGATCCGCGTCTCATAGGCCACCGCCTCGGCCATGGGGTCTGGGGCGTCGCCGCGGGGCAGGTGCGTGGCGTGGGGGCGAAAGTCGGTTTGCGCAAAAAGCGCCGTTTCCATGGCGCGGTGGTAGGAGCCGGGATGGTCGCGCGACAGGCCTACATACTCATCCAGATTGAAGCTGGCCGCGCGCGCGAATGACAGATCGCCTGCGCGGTGGCGGCGGACAAGCTCGGCATAGACCGGCCGCATCGTGCCGCCTGTGGCCAGACCCAGCACCGCGTCGGGCTTGGCCTGCAGGGTTCGGGCCACGATACCCGCGGCGCGCGCGGCGACGGCGGCGGCATCTGGCAGGATCAGGATTTTCACAGGCAGCCCCTATCGAGCCGGTGCAGCAGCGCGCCGATCAGCGGCGCATCGGCCCCAAGCGCTGCGGGCGCTATAGACGCGCGAAACAGGGGCGGTTCGGCATCCAGCGCCGCGCGGACCCGCGCGATGTAGCCCTCCGACAGGCCGATACCGCCACCGATTGCCACCCCGTCGAGCCCCAGTGTCGCGGTCAGATCAGCGATCAGCGTGGCGATGGCTTGGGCCGAACGGTCGACGATTGCCACAGCCCAGCCCTCGCCACGCCGGGCGGCGTCACAGATGGCGCGGGCGTCGGCATCATGGCCAATAGCGCGCGCCATGACCGCCATGCCCCGCCCCGAAGCTACGCTTTCAACCGTGCCGCGCCGGCCGCTGCCGCAGGCCTCGGTCCCGCCCGGGGTGGTGGTGAAACCCACATGGCCCGCCAGCCCCGTGACACTGCTCAACAGCCGCCCGCCAAGCACAAGGCCACCGCCCACCCCGGTCGACACTGTGAGAAA